>JAGXSW010000125.1 GCA_018333715.1 Syntrophaceae bacterium
CCTGCCGCGACAGTGGACGAGCACGGCGGGAGTGGCTCCGGCCACGCAGGCGGGGCATTATTTCTAACGGGGTAAATGAGGGCGCCACTTTAAAACAGAGGAGGAAGAAGAGATGAGGAGATTTTTATTTTTAGGTTCGGTGTTTTTAACCATTTTCCTATTGGCCACCCTCTCCTATGCCCAGCCCAAGCCGGTCTCCGGAGGTTCCCTCACCATCGCCCAGGGTGTTGAGCCTCCTGGATTGGACCCCACCACAGCCACCTCCGCAGCCATCCCAAGGGTCGTCTATGGCAATGTGCTCGAAGGTCTGGTCAGGATCGACCGGAATGGCAAGATTGTCCCGGCATTGGCAACCGAATATAATATCTCAAAAGACGGAAAGGAATATACCTTCATCCTGAAGAAAGGCGTCAAGTTTCACGATGGAAAACCTTTTGATGCGGAGGACGTGAAGTTCACCTTTGAGAGATTGATGGATCCGAAAACGAACATCCCGAACCTCAAATATTATCGGGACATTGAATCGGTAGAGGTCGCGGACAGCCACACCGTGAAATTCAAATTGAAGAATGTTAACTCCATGTTTCTCTTCAATCTGGCCAGGCCGGACTCTATAATCGTTAACAAGCAGGCAGTGGATCGACTTAAGACCGCGCCGGTGGGCACAGGACCCTTTAAATTTGTCGAATGGATTCGTGGAGATCGGGTCATCCTTGCAAAATTTGAGGAGTATCATCGGAAGGGGTTTCCTTATCTCGATAAAGTCACTTTCAAATTCATCGGAGATTCGAGCGCCCAGATTGCCGGCCTCAAGGCAGGGGATATCGATATCATCGGTTACGATGTGAGTCCGGAGAATGCGCTCCTTCTTGAGAAGGACCCGAAGTTCAAGGTTCTCAATGGCTATACAACCACAGAGGTCATTCTCTCGACCAACCAAACGAGGAAGCCTTTCGATGATGTGCGTGTCCGCAGGGCGATGGCGCATGCCATTGACCGGTCGGCCCTGATAAAAGGAGCCATGTCCGGTTATGGAACACCCATCGGAAGCCACATGGATCCCGGCAATCCTTACTACATCGATCTGACATCGGCCTATCCCTACAATCCTGCGAAAGCCAAACAGCTTCTCGCAGAGGCGGGTTATCCGAACGGGTTTGAGGCTGTGATCAAATTGCCAGAGCGTTTCGCCTATGCGAAGCGAAGCGGAGAGATCATTACGGATATGCTTTCTCAGGTTGGCATTCGTTTGAAGATCGAATTGACGGAATGGGGACAGTGGATCGATCGGGTCTTCAGAAATGGAGATTTCGATCTGACCGTCATCGGCCACGCCGAACCCTTTGACATCGACATCTATGCCAATCCGAAATATTACTTCCGTTACGACAATCCGAAATTCCAGGAGACACTTAAAAAGGCGGAGATGGAGCCGGATCCGAAACTGAGGAGAGATCTCTATATCGCCCTTCAGAAGATGATTACCGAGGATGCGGTCAACGGGTTCCTATTTGTCATGCCCAGTCTTCCCACGATGAAGAAAGAGGTGATGAACTGGTGGAAGGACTACCCCATGACCGCTCAGGATGTAACAGAGGTGTGGATACAGAAGTAGACAGTAGAAAGCACCAAATCCCAAGCGCCAAATAACAAACAAATGCTATCCCAAAAATTTTGAAATTTCCCAATGATATCCCCTCCCCCTTTCGATGGGGGAGGGTGAGGGTGGGGGTGGATATAATCTATTTTCCCCCTCACCTCAATCCTCTCCCACCAAGGGGAGAGGAAGTATTGGGGGGTTTATTTTATAGATAATTATTTAGATTATTTGGTGATTTTGATTTGGAGTTTATCGCTGGGCCTGAGGATATTTTCTTTTAAACTTCAGGCCCTTTCTTTCCACACAAGGAAATGGCAGCTTATCTTCTCAAACGAACGTTCGTCCTGATCCTCACGCTCCTGCTTGTCTCGATCGCCATCTTTGCTGTCCTCATGGTCATCCCGGGCGATCCGGCCCAGATCATTCTCGGCATTCACGCCACACCTGAGACGCTCCGGAATTTAAGGCAACAGATGGGACTGGATCGTCCCGTCATCATCCGGTATCTTCACTACATGAAAAATCTGGCCCTTGGAGACCTGGGTCGATCCATCACCTATGATGTTTCGATCACTTCGCTCATCATCTCACGGCTTCATGTCACCATTCCGCTGGCGATCCTCTCATTGATCTTCGCTGTTTCGATCTCCATTCCCATGGGAATCTACGCCTCATTGCATCGGAACCGACCGGGAGATTATGGTGTCATGGTTTTTTCCCAGGTCGGGCTGGCTGTGCCTGCCTTCTGGGCGGGAATTCTCCTGATCCTTCTTTTTGCGGTCACGCTTCAATGGTTGCCTGCAGGCGGATTCCATGCCTGGCAGACTGATCCAATCAAGGCGTTGCGCTCCCTTCTCCTTCCTGCCTTTTCACTCGGTTTTGTGAGAGCCGCAGTGCTGACCCGGATGACTCGATCCTCCATGCTTGAAGTTCTTGGTGAAGATTACATTCGCACGGCCAGAAGCAAGGGCCTTCCGAAAAGGAGGGTTGTTTACAAACATGCTTTCCGAAATGCGATCATCCCGGTTGTAACGATTGTCGGGCTTCAGGCCGGCGACCTTTTAGCCGGAGCGATCATCATCGAGAATGTTTTCCATCTTCCCGGAGTGGGAAGGCTGGTCTTCGAGGCGATCGGCCAGAGAGACCTTCCGGTAATCCAGGGAGTCGTCCTTTTGATTGCCGTGATGATTGTGGTGATCAACTTTTTCATCGATGTCGCGTATCGGTACCTCGATCCGAGAATACGGTATGAATAGCTCCCCTCACCCCAACCCTCTCCCCCAAGGGGAGAGGGGGAGTTGGTGGGAAAATGGTAATAAATAGATGAGCCTTCGTCGTTCCTTTCGAAACATCAACTTTACGATCGGGTTTTTCATCACCCTGATCATTCTTCTGACCGCCCTTCTCAGCTTCATCTTTACTCCCTATGATCCGAACCGGATGAACCTCTCCGAACGATTCCAGGCTCCCGGTAAATATCACTGGCTGGGAACGGATCAATACGGAAGGGATATCCTCAGCCGTGTGATGAAAGGATCGGTCAATTCGATCGTGGTGGGTCTGGTCGCAGTTTCCATCGGCATGAGTTTTGGCATCCTCCTCGGCTCCATTGCCGCCTTTTACAGGCGGTGGATGGATGAAGTGATCATGAGGGTCTCGGATGTGCTCTACGGGTTTCCGGCTGTGCTGAGCGCCATTCTCATCACCTCCATCTTAGGGCCCGGGGCAATCAACAGCATGATCGCCATCGGAATCTTTAACATCCCCATCTTTGCGAGGCTGACCCGCGCCACCTCTCTCTCCATTTGGGAGAGGGACTATGTGACTTCAGCCAGAGCCATCGGCAGAAGCGATGCAGGGATCATCCGGAAATATATCCTTCCCAACATCCTCTCCTCTCTCATCATACAGGGAACAGTTCAGTTTGCTATTGCGATCCTTGCGGAGGCAGGCCTGAGCTATTTAGGATTGGGAACCCAGCCTCCTCATGCGAGCTGGGGAAGGATGCTCAACGAGGCTCAGACATTTATGGGAACCTCTCCTTACCTGGCCATCTTTCCGGGATGCGCCATTGCTCTGGCTGTTTTGGGATTCAATCTCCTCGGAGATGGATTGAGAGATATGCTCGACCCGAAGCTGTCAAGATGGATAGGGAGATAGGGTGATAGGGAGATGGGGAGGTAAGGAGATTTGGTATTCACCCTATCCCCCAATCTCCCCATCACCCCATCATTGAGTCATCAGATAGCGGAGGAGCCTGTGAAGATCGATCAAGTATTAAAAGAAATCAAGAGAGACGAATTGGTCAAACTCACTCAGGAGCTCATCCGGATTCCGAGCGTCAGGCGTCAAGACCGGGGAGGAGAGGAGAAGGTGGCCCTCTTCGTTTCCCGTCTATTGGAGGAGATGGGGCTTGATGTGGTCGTCGAAGAGGTGGAGCCCGGTTCTCCGAATGTCATCGGAATCCTGCAGGGGCAAGGGGAGGGGCCCTGCCTGATGTTCGAATGCCACACCGATGTGGTCACAGAGGGCGATGGTTCGGAATGGAAATATGATCCCTTTGAGGGGAGGCTGGCGGGGAATCGAATTTACGGAAGAGGAGCCTGCGATACAAAGGGAAATTTGGCGGCGGCGCTAAAAGCCGTCGAAGCGATCTGCCGATCGGGCCTCTCTTTTAAGGGGAAGATTCTCCTGGGCATTCTGGCTGACGAGGAAGGGCTGATGAGAGGGGTGAAGCATTTTATCCGCAATGGGTGGGCCAACAATGTGAATGCGGCCATCATCTGCGAGCCGGTGGACAACCATCTCTGCATCACACAGAAGGGAGCGCTTCGCGTTGAATTGATCACAACGGGGAAGATGAGCCACGGGGCCATGCCCCTGGCCGGATTCAATCCCATCCCTCCTATGGCATCCATTCTTGAAAAGATGAAACATCTGGAAGAGGAGGAGATCGAAAGGCTGGGAAAAGACGCTTTCCTGGGATACCCCAGCATCACTCCGACCGTACTCCAGGCTCCCGTGAAGGGGGAGCCCCAGCTCAATGTCGTCCCCTCTCAGTGCAGGGCATTGCTCGATATACGGACTGTTCCCGGCCAGTCCCATGAGGCATTGAAGAAGCAGTTAGAGGATATTGTCAAAGAGGAGGAGAGATCGATCTGTGAGAGTTTCGAATCCGGTCCCCCAAAAGAGATCAGAGAGAGCCTTGAGAAAGGACTCTCAAAAGGGATCTCGTTTCAAGCCATGCTCAATATATTTGAAGACCGTCCCTGGACAAAGACCTCTCGAGAAGAGCCGATTGTTCAGGCCGTATCAAGGGCCTATCGATCTGTCGCCGGAGGAGAGCCGATTTACGACGGCGTGCCCGGCGCAACGAATGGCACTTTTCTCATGGCCTGGGCGGGAATCCCAATTGTCACCCTGGGCGCGGGGAAGCGGATGATTCCCCACCAGAAGGATGAGTGGGTCTCGGTGGATGATCTCTGCCTCACAGCAAAGCTCTATGCCGCGAGCGCCCTCGAATTTCTGACCAGATGATGTTTCAATTTTCCGTCAATTCATTTCCGCCTTCCCATTTCTTTTTACTTTGATAACGAGGAGTTGAGGAGCCCTGGAGTAGTTGACTGAAAAATTCAGTCAAGTTCCACAGTTTAGATTTGAGCATTGAACTCTGTCACCCAATAAATCATTCACATTTTTTAGGAAATCCGCATTCCACAATCAGCAACCCGCATTTGAATACTCCAACTTTTATGGATGATACCAGATTGCGATTGTTTACCTGGCTCTAACCGTTTGGGCCGATTTGGTCAAACCCAGGCCGAATGAAGGATCTCGCCCTGGGGAATGTTTTCTCCACTGCCTGCCTCAAATTGTCGAGAAAGGCGATGATATCGATCACTCCCTTAGCATCATCCGTGAAATAGGCGCGAATCACTGCCCAGGCGCCGATGGAACGATCAATGGCGATAAGTGCGATCTTGGCGGAACCATCCGAGTCCCTTGGAAATTCGTCGCCTTCCTCCTCTTCATCCTCGATTTCTCCCCGGACGGCCCGCATCACCTTCGCACAGATAAAGTATTGATACCACCTGATCACCTCAACGGCGTCATCGAGATCTACTCCGTCTCTTGCAGCAGAAACCGTTTCAAAGAAGAGCGACTCCCTCTCTTTAAACCAATCTTCTACCGAATCACTGTACCTCCTGGCGACGCGGCAGAGCAGGTGATTCTTCACCGCCGCATCCTTTGCCTTTCTATCTTCGATGTCCTCTTTATAATCCAATGTATCGAGGTCCACTCCCCATTCTTTTGCGCTCTCCCTCAGCAACTCCATAGTTTCCCTAAACGTCTCCGATAATTTATTCCAGAATTTCTCATTCCTGATATCCCGGGTTTCAGGGTCTGAAAATTCCTTCTCTGACATGGAGAAATTCAAACACCGGGCAGTCTGCTGGCACCGTTCACACCACCGGTCACAGTAATTATAAATTCCCGAGATGAACCGCTTGTCCGCCGCCAGTTTTTTAAGCCGATCCCGATTCATAATCTTTCCTCTGACTTCAAACCACTCTGTTGAATGTTGATGGGCAGTCGCTCAAATCGATTTCATGCTTCGATAAGTCTGTCCTGAGTCCCGCGCTGTGCGGGATTCACCCTTCGAGGCCTTCTTCTGATCTCTGGGCCATTTCTTCTTCCATGCCCTCATCCACCATTGCATCGACATCCTCACCCATGTCTTCGCCCAGTTCCTTGCCCATGCGCTTCATCCATTTAGCCATGCTCTTCGGATCCTTCTCATCGATGTCTCCCCATTTCGATGGATCAGCCAGGCTCTCCATTCTGCTCTCCTCCGAGCGGATCACCCTCACCCTGGAGAGGACTCTCGTCATCTTTTTACTGTTGCATCGTTTGCATTGGGGCGTAAACTTTTCATCGGTTCGGATCAGAAGAAACTCGGAAACCTTTCCGCAATTTTGGCATTGATACTCATAGATTGGCATATTGCTCCCCTCCCCTCTATCCCCTCCCCGCCGGGAGGCTGTGTCGTAATAATTATTTTGTCACCCTGAATTTATTGATTCACATTCGTTCATCACTTCGTGCCAGGGTCTCGTAAGTAGTTGATTCTATTAGATGCTGAAACAAGTTCAGCATGACATATTTTTGTTTCCCCCTTTACGACACAGCCGCCGGGGAGAGGGGGTTTTGAGGTTTTTTCCTGACGAAAAAAAAGAAATAGAAGAGATTGAGGACTCCTGTGAAAGAGAGGCAGAGAAACATAATGGGATAATTGGTCAACTGCAGGACGATGCCCATGATCACCGCTCCCATGCCTGCCCCGAAATCGGAAAGGGCCATATAGGTGCCGATGGCTGGTCCGTGAGAAGACTCCGAAAGGTCAATGGCGTAAGCCACCAGAGTGGGATAAAAGAAGGCATTGCCCAGTCCCCAAATCACAGCGACCAGGAAGAACATCGGAAGGTTTGTGGAAAAGGCGAGAAGGGCCATGGCGACGATCTGTGCGGCCAGACAGGGGAGAAGGACTTTCTCCCTTTCATAGAGATCGAGTATCTTTCCGCCCAGGCCACGCGCAAGGATAAGGGTTATGGCTAAGGCGCCGAAGAAGAGGCCGGGATTGGAGACTCCGTGAAGGATCGAATAGAGCGGAAAGAAAGCGGTCACCGCGCCCCAGATCGAGCTTCCCATAAAAGCCATGATGGCAGGCGGAAGGGCTTTCCGGCTCAGGAGGGGTTGATTTTTTATGGAGGGACTATCCGATGAGTCAACTTCGTCACTCCTTAACTTAAGAGTGATGAAGAGGGAGCCAAGGGATAGCCCTGCGCAAACAATAAAGAGAACGGAGAAGTTGAAATGGTTGATGAGAGCCATTCCAAAAGAGGGAGCCAGGGCAAAGGCGATGTTGATGGCGAGATAGAAATAGCTGAGACTCTGTCCCCGATGGGCCGATGGACTGATCCGCGCAACCAGGGTGAAAGAGGCCGTTGCAAAGAGCGCCAATCCGATGCCCTGGAAAATTCGGACAACTAAAAAAGGCCAGAAGGGTTTGGCAATCAGGTAAACCGCAGAGGAGACGGCGTAGAGAAGGGTTCCGGCGATCATAAAGTCCCTCTCACGACCTTTGAGAAGGGCCCTTCCGATAAAAGGCCTGAGAATGAGCGAGGAGACGCTGAGCGCTCCGATCAGGATGCCGATTCCCGCCTCCGTCGTCCCCAATCTGGAGAGGTAGATGGGAAGGGTGGGGATGAGGATGAAGAAGACGGAGGAGAAGGCCACCTGGGCAAAGAAAGAGAGAATGAAATCACGGGTCAATATCTTCCGGGCTGTCATCACCTCTTTATCTTATTTGATCGAAGGCTCCATGTAAAGGACTTTTGGAATTGCCCCCCGGTGATCAAGTTCATATTGACAGCGACTCGATTTCTATTGATAATTCAGTGGAGTTTAAAAAAACATTGGATTGGAAGGAGGCTCATTCATGGCAAATCCGGAGAAGGTAATCTTAAAAATTATCTCAGTGAAGGGAAGCTGTGCAGCCGGACATCAGGCGGGTCAGGAATTTGATCTGAGCAAGGACTTTATCCTGGGATTATCCGGAGACTCCCGGGCCATCTGTCCGGCTGCATTTTATGCCGTTTTTCCCTCGTGGCGGGTGCTCCGGCATGGAGGGGAATATCCATGGGAAGAGGATCGGGACAAAACCACCATTGCTTGCCCGGATCCAATCAACCCTGTGGTCATGGAGCTCCGGAGAGTTAAAGGGTAGAGAGAATTGGGGATAGGTTCAATATTATCAATTTTCGATGGTGTGGAATGAGAACCCGTCCCCAATTGACCTAAAGAATTTGACGCATCGATTCGGCTAAATTAAACTTCCCATCTATACCGTGGAAAAGGAGGTATTGAGAAGATGAAATATACCACCCTTCTGTTCGATGTCAAAGATCATGTGGCTCACATCACCCTTAACCGGCCGGAGGCGCTCAATGCGATCAACTTAGAGTGGTCCAGAGATCTGATGTATGCCATCTTGCAATGCGATGAAGATCCCGCGATCAGGGCGGTCGTGATCAGTGGCGCTGGAAACCATTTCTGTGCCGGCGGCGATCTGAAGTCTTTCACCTCACAGGGCAAGGACCTGCCTTTTCATATCAAGGAGGTGACCACCTTTCTTCATGCCGCCATCTCCCGCATGACACGCATGGATGCGCCTGTGATTGCCGCGGTCAACGGCTATGCAGTGGGGGCTGGAATGAGCCTTGCCCTTGCCTGCGACATTGTTCTGGCCGCCCGGTCCGCCCGTTTCAGCGTGGCCTATACACGCGTGGGACTGACGCCCGATGGAAGCATGTCCTATTTTCTTCCCCGCACCGTCGGTCTCAAAAGGGCCCTTGAGTTGACATTGACCAACCGGATGCTCACCGCCGAGGAAGCGTTTGGATTAGGGATCGTCAGCCAGGTTGTTCCGGGTGAAGAATTGCTCGCCCAGGCAAACCGGTTGGCCATGCAGCTTGCCTCAGGTCCTTCGAAATCGTTCGGAGAGGCAAAACGGCTGATGCAAACCGGATGGAATGAAACCCTGGAGACGCAGATGGAGTATGAAAGCCAGACGATTGCAAGGATCACCCGTACCCCGGACACTCAGGAGGGCATCGCCGCCTTCGTCGAAAAAAGAACGCCGAAATATAGAGGAATATAAATGTTTTTTGGGTTAGACCGTTTCTTGGGTTTATTGAGTTTCATTCGTTAACCCAATAGACCCAAACAACCCAAGAAACACAAGAAACCCTAAAACCCTTGAACTCTTTTGGGATAAATTTTAGAATTACGCCAACTGAATCCACAGAGTGAGGTCACAACATGCGAAAAGAGGTTATCAAAGCGAGCATCGTCGTCTTTATCGCCAGTTTCTGCACCCTGGTCATCGAGCTGGTGGCAGGAAGGATCATGGCCCCCTATGTGGGCGTCTCGCTCTACACCTGGACGAGCATCATCGGTGTGATTCTTGCCGGCATCAGCATCGGCGCCTATCTGGGAGGATTGCTTGCGGATCGGTATCCTCGAACCTCCACACTCGGCTGGCTCCTCTTTCTCTCCGGGATAGGAGCGTTTTCGATCTCTCCTCTGACAAATCTGGTCGGTGGGGTTCACTTTGAAACCAGTTTGATGGTCCGGATCCTTCTGATCACCACGATTGTCTTCTTCGCCCCCGGCTGTATCCTCGGGATGATCTCGCCTGTGGTGGTTAAACTGGCCCTCAACAACCTTGCGAAAACAGGCAATGTCGTCGGAAAGATCTACGCTTTCTCCACCCTCGGCGCCATCCTCGGGACTTTTGCCACCGGATTCTATCTCGTCTCCTGGTTGGGAACGCGCCAGATCCTGATCACGATGGGGATTATCCTTATCCTCTCCGGCCTGATCTTCGGGGGTTTCCTCGGAAGAAAGAGAGCCTTGGCCCTCTTCTCCATCCTCCTCGTTCTCCTCTTTCTCGTCCTCCCCCTTGCAGGGCTTTATGGATATGCGGCTTTTCGCCCGGGTGAAATCTCCATTTCAACCTCTCCTCTTCCGGCCCTCGGGATGGCCTATGGGTATGCCTTCAAACCACCCCTCGATGAGGACACCTATTTTTTCAAGGAGAGCGATTTCTATACGATTAAATTGAAGCGGAGCATCAAAGGAAACCACGGAAATCCCCTCGAGTCGCTGGTGCTCGATCATCTGGTCCACTCTTATACGGACCTGAAGGATCCCCATTACCTGGAGTATGAATACATCCGGATTTACGAAGAGTTTGTAAGGTGGCAGGCGAAGAACCGAAAGCCCTTTAAGGCCCTCTTCATCGGCGGAGGAGGATATACGATCCCCCGTTATATCGAATCGAAATATCCGGAGGCCGAGATGGATGTGGTGGAAATCGACCCTGAGGTAACCCGGGCGGTTCAACAGCATCTGGGCATCTCAGAGAAATCGAAAATTCGGTCTCACAATATGGACGGACGCTGGTTTGTGATGAATTTCAAGGAGAAGGGGAGTTTCGATTTCATCTTCGGAGACGCCTTCAATGACCTCTCGATCCCCTATCACCTGACGACAAAAGAATTTGCCGTGCAATTGAAGGCCCTCCTGAAACCGGATGGACTGCTTCTGGCCAATGTGATCGATAGCATGAAGAATGGCGCCTTCATGCCCTCCTATATCCGGACGCTGGAGGAGGTGTTCGGGAAGGGAAATGTCCATCTCATCACCCTCAGCTCCGATTTTGACAGCATCGGGATCAGCACGTGCGTCATAGTGGCAAGCCCGCAGAAACTCGATATGGATCACTTTGTCAAGGCGGTGAAGAAGGAGAAAGGGGAGGAGATGACTTCCCATGTCATGCCACAGGAACGATTGCAAAAGTATCTGAAGGAACGCCGCTCGGTGGTCCTCACTGATGACTATGCGCCTGTGGACAACCTGATCGCCCCCATCTTCGAAGAACGCTTCGGCTATCAGCAATAAGAGATTGTATGGACGTTCGAATGGATGACAAGAAAGACTTCGTATTGGTGACGGTCTCCGGGCCGGACCGGCCGGGGATCACGGCCTCCTTCAGCAGGATTCTGGTGGAGAATCAGGTCGAGATCGTCGACATCGAGCAGGCCTCCCTTCAGGATTTTCTGGGCCTCTCCTTCCTCCTCGATATGAGCGGCGCAAAGCAGTCGAACGATGGCGTGCTGAAAGACCTTCTCTTTGAAGCGAGCCGTCTTGGCCTGACACTCAACTTCCGTCTCTATTCGGAGACCGAGGTGAAGGCCAGAAACAGCAAGAACCTATTCGTTCTCACTTACTTCGGCGATACCCGGGCGCTGGCGGAGATATCAAACATCCTCGGAGAGGAGAATGCCAATATTGAGATGATCTCCAATCTCACCCGCCACTGTGCCAGTTGTGTGGAGTTGACGATCAATGTGAATCGCGTCCATACCCTGTCGCGCCTCAAAGAGAGGGTGATTGCCAGGAGCCACGAACTCAATATCGACCTGGCCCTTCAGAAGATGGAGGCCTATCGCAAAAACAAACGAATCGTCTTCTTCGACATGGATAGCACATTGATCGACATGGAGATCATCGACGAGATGGCCGAGAGAGCAGGGGTCTTTAAGGAGGTGTCGAGGATTACGGAGAAGGCCCGGAGGGGAGATCTCGATTTCGAGGAGGCGCTCGTTCAGCGCGTGGCCCTACTCAAAGGGTTGAAGGTGAAGGAACTGGAAAAAATCAGAGAAGAGATGAGGCTCTCCGAAGGAGCGAACGAACTGGTCGCAACGCTCAAACGATTGGGCTATAAATTGGGCGTGGTAAGCGGAGGATTCCACTACTTTGCCGACTATTTGAAGGATAAGATGGGTCTCGATTTTGCCTACGCCAATCAATTAGAGATAAAAAATGGAAGGTTGACGGGAAAAGTCTTGGGAAAGATAGTCGATAATGCCTACAAGGCGAAAATCGTCAATGTGGTTTCCGATGCGGAAGGGGTGCTTTTAGATCAAACCGTCGCCATTGGCGATGGAGCCAATGATGTGCTGATGCTGGGCCAGGCCGGTCTGGGAATCGCCTACAATGCCAGAGGGAAGCTCGATCGCGCAGCCAATATGAGTCTTGGCCAGGCCCGTCTTAAAAATATCCTTTACATCCTGGGCATCTCCGAGGAGGAGATGGGTTCCTGGAGTGTTTGTGATCGTCCTGTTTGATTTTTCAGATCCTTTCTTTCTTCTTTTCAAGGATTCATCAACTCAGCAGGAGGGCTGAATAATTTCTTGTTCCACAACAGAAGGAGGGGTTATGGTTGCCAAAACAAAGATTAAAAAAACCCGAAAGGACAAGGTGGAGGACAAACCGAGGTGCGGGCTATGCGGAAAGACAAGAAAACTGACGAAAACAGAATGTTGCAGTCAGTGGATTTGTGATGACGAGGATAAATACGTCATTTTTTCCTATGCACGAAACAGTTGTTCCAGGAATCATCAACGATATACGCTTTGTGGAAGCCACTATGCTGAAGAACACGAAGGTTCATGGAAAGACTGTCTGGCCTGCCGGAATGGGTTTGAGACCGAGATGTACGTCTATTATGGGACAAATGAATACAACTTCGAGAAGCTGGAAAATCCTCCCGCCTACTTACCAACCAAATGTGCAAAATGCGGGGTGATCATTTCTCTGGGATACGACGGTTATTCCCAGAAAGGAAATGAATATTGGTGCGAGGAATGCACTCACAAGGAGATGGAGATTGCCTATCGTAAAAAAGAAACATTGAACCGCAAGAGTAAACCGCGAAACCAAAGGTAGTCATAGACACCAATGTTTTTGTTTCTGGATTAACTTTCAAAGGTAAACCCAGAGAAAAAAGGGTCGTGGTTTTATTTATAAGCTCTTTCTCTGTGCTCGAATTTGTGGAGAATGATTGTCTTTTCCTTTTCGTTGAATTCATAAATAATACGTAACGGTGGAATTCTCAGACTTCTAAATCCAGTGTAATCATATTTCAAGGGTTTGCCAGACATTGGATTATCAATCAGGCGTTGCACAAGTTTTTTGATTCTGCTTCTGATAAGATTGTCTTTTATCTTTGCAACGTCTTTCTGAAACTCATCTGTGTACAGTACCTTTGTATCACCAGGCGTCTATATCATCCACGCTCTTGAGTTTTCTGACCCTGCCCTCGTTGACATTTTTCCTGGACCTCTCTATACCTTCCCTGAGATCTTTGTTGTTCATCATTTCTATGGTTTCAACTACACTGTCCAATTCTTCCCTGATCCTTAGAATATCTTCAAATAAACTCTTTGTCATGGTTAGTTTCTGCAGCATCTTTTTTCACCTCTTACAATTTTTATAACTCTACTCATTTATGTTTCTCACCATTCCACAAATCATGTATTTAAAAGGCAAGTGGAAAATTGAGATGGATGTAATGCATCAGTTATGGGGGATTAATGCTTTGTCGAATATGTAACTCAGGGCCCTGCAGCAGGAGCCCTGGAAACTCAGCCCTAAAGGGCTGAGTTACAGGTTGTGGTAAACTTAAGCAAACCATAACTGAGGGATTACGTAGGAATACTTTTTTCTCTTGACAGGTTCCTTTTAATGGGTGCCTTTTAATGGGTGACCCCATGCGCTTTGGCTGCCGGTAGGCAGGGAAGACGGTTGGAAGGAGGGCAAAATAAAATATCAAAATTTTACGGACGTTCCCCATTCCCAAAGGACCTCCATAGGGAATTAGTGAGAAAGGCGGAGGAGGAGGGTGTCAGTTTGAATGCACTCGTGACCTATCTCTTATCTCAGTCTGTCAAAATGGAAAAAGCTGTCTAACCATCCCAAGATATAAACCCTATCATTGTCAAAAACGGCCAAAAAGACGAAGGGGTCAGGCAAATTCAATTGCCTAACCCCTTTCTGATTTTCTGGTGGAGCAGAGCGGGATCGAACCGCCGGCCTCCAGAGTGCGATTCTGGCGCTCTCCCAGCTGAGCTACTGCCCCGTAACCGTGACTCGTGAATGGGAGAAAGATAATTTCTAAATTATTTCACTGCCAAAGATAAATTTTTCAAAAATCTTTTCAGTTTTGGGCCGATTTCCGGGTGTTTCAAACCAAAAGAAAGATTGGCTTGTAAAAAACCAAATTTGTCTCCTGCATCGTACCGGTCGCCGATAAATTCATATCCATAGATGAGGATCTCCCGGTTAAGCTCTTTCAGACCATCCGTCAGCTGGATCTCCCCTTTCCGGTCGGGTTTGACCCTTTCCAGTATATCAAAGATGCGGGGAGGAAG
>JAGXSW010000126.1 GCA_018333715.1 Syntrophaceae bacterium
CTTATTGTACAGCTTACCCAGAAAATTCATTGGGATGTCCGTGGATTTACAGACCAGCTTTCTCCTGATCAATCCTATCTGATGGTGGTGAATCACCGCTCCTGGGCGGATATTTTTATTCTTCAACATGTGTTTAACTGCCGGATTCCTTTTCTCAAGTTCTTTTTGAAAAAGGAATTGATCTGGGTTCCCATCCTTGGTCTGGCTTGGTGGGCATTGGACTTTCCATTTATGAAACGCTATTCACGTTCATTTCTGGAAAAGCACCCTGAGCTCCGAGGAAAAGACCTTGAAACAACCCGCAAAGCCTGTGAAAAGTTCAAAACCTCTCCGGTCACCGTCATAAATTTCCCGGAAGGAACCCGATTCAATTCAGCCAAGCACCAGGCCCAGAACTCCCCCTACCGGAATTTACTGCTACCCAGGGCCGGAGGAACAGCTTTTGTGCTCTCCTGTATGGGAGAGTTTTTGAGCAACATCCTCGATGTGACCATTGTTTACCCTAAAAAGGCCATGCCTCCGACGTTCTGGGATATGCTTTCAGGAAAAATATCTGACATCATCGTGCAGGTTAATTATTTACCGCTTCCTGACAATGTATCTGGAAAAAACTATGTTGAGGACGGCGACTACAGAAATCAGTCCCAAGACTGGTTGAATCAGCTTTGGTCCCGCAAGGACCAGCAAATGGATGCTATTATGGCCGAATTTAAGGAAGACCGGCAACAGCATACAAGGATAAAGATTTGACCCCAGCGACCACTGATTACGCAGACAGGAGGAAAATATGAACGGGGTGGATCGATCGATCGTCTATTTTAAACAATCCGGGATTGACAACACCGATGCGGTTGTGGACATCGTTTACAATCGCTTGAAAGAGAAAGATATCAAAAGCGTGGTGGCGGCAAGTTCCCGGGGAGTCACAGGTCTCAAGTTTGCAAAGAGGATGGCACAGGAGACGAACCTTGTAATTGTGAGCTCCCAGCCTGGATTTTCTGCTCCTGGTGTCTGGAAGTTTGATCTGAAAATTTTGAAAGAAGTGGAGTCTATGGGATGCAAGGTGGTAAAGCAAAGTCATATCCTATCCGGTCTTGAGCGGTCCTTCAGTAATAAATTCTCCGGGGCCTCTCATACAGAGGCGCTTGCCGAGTCCCTTCGATATCTCTTCGGTGTGGGGATCAAAGTGGCGATCGAATGTGCCATCATGGCTGCGGACAGTAGCGCCATCCCCATTGACAAGACGATTGCAGTGGGAGGAACAAGCACTTCCAAGGGGGGAGGGGCAGATAGTGCGATTGTAGTCTGGCCATCACACTGCAACAATTTTTTTGACTTCCGGGTCCTTGAGATCCTTGCCAAGCCCTTCAGACGAGAAGCTGAGTAGGTTTTCAACCAACCCATTTTCGTTCACCGGCCGGTATCGTCCCCATCTCTTACACCCGTTTCTGCTGCCGGGGCAATTTGCGCTACGTCCACCGGGTTCGATCCAACGATGATTTTTTCCAATCTTCCTTAAACTAATTTGGTGTGATATATGAAGAAGTGAAAAGGTAAGAAAAGGATGGAGTTTTTGACCGAATTATATTTTATCCATAAATCATGTGATCTTCTCAAGGGTGAATCCTATGTCGGCTGGTAGCCTTCAGAATTTTTTTGAACCCCAAGGCGTTGTTGTTGTGGGAGCGCGAAGGTCTTTTGGCTTTGGCTATGGCATTCCCCTGTTTCTACAGAAACAGGGTTGGGGGAATCGCCTCTATCTTGTTAATTCCGCAGGCGGGCAAGTTCATGGCCAAAATGTTTACAAACGAGTTCGCGATGTTTCCTCGCCTGTTGATCTGGCGATCGTCATTGTTCCTGCAGAGGCGGTCCCCGGGGTGATGGAAGAAATTGGAGAGCGGGGAATAAGAAGTGTCATTATTGAGACCGCCGGTTTTGCCGAGATTGGTAAGAGGGGCATGGCCTTACAGGAGAGGGTAAAAGCTATTGCCATGCAATACCGTATGCGGGTCATTGGGCCGAATTGTGTGGGTGTGGTTAATACGGAAAACAAATTCTGTTCAGTAGAATTAATCGAGGAATCTCTTGCTCCAGGACCTCTCTCCATCATTGCACAGAGTGGGGTCTTTGGAAATATTCTGCTGGATCATCTTCCTCAATATGGTCTATCGATCTCAAAAGCGGTTACGCTGGGCAATCGCTTGGATGTCGATGAATCTGATGTGTTGGATTATCTTGATCGCGATCCCATGACACAAGTGATCATGATGTATCTTGAGGGAGCCACAAATGGCCGACGTTTAATGCAGTCACTTGCCCATGTAACTCAAAAGAAGCCTGTCCTGATACTAAAGAGCGGCAGGACGGAGGCTGGCAAGCGAGCGACCGCCTCTCACACGGGCAGCATGTCCGGAGAGGATAATATCTATCGTGCGGCCTTTGCCCAGGCAGGGGCGATTCGAGCTGAAAGTCTTTCCCAACTCATCGATCTGGCGCGGGTCTTCGCGACTCAACCCTTACTTAAAGGTAACCGCCTCGGCATTATCACGACGAGCGGAAGCCTGGGAGCATTAGCAACAGATGTCGCGGTGTCGAGTGGGCTCACCGTCCCTCCTCTCTCCTCATTTATGGTGACACAGGCACGGGAAATATCGCCGAACTGGATGAATGTTAAAAATCCACTCGATACCGGCCCCTCGGGGATCTACGGCAAGCTCCTGCCGATGCTCTTGGCAGATCCGGGGATTGACATGGTGCTCGCTATTATGGTCATACCCTATGTGGCTGTCAGGCACTTCAAGAGCGTTGGAATGACCGCGAGGGATTGGTTTGGGGATATCGCATCTATTCGCGAGCGATATCCAGATAAGCCTCTGCTCGGCGTTGTGGTCGGCCACCCTGCATTTGTGGAGGATATTACTTCCCTTTGCGGTCGGTCAATGCCTATTTTCACTTCACCTGAACTGGCAGCCCAGGCCCTTGCTACATTATGGAGTTATTCCAAAACGCGGAAGAAATCAGGGGACAGAAGATCTGATATTAGTTAAAACTGAATAAAGATAGGGTCAATATTTTCAATCCTCCATTTGCTTTTTTCAGGGATATAGGATGCCACCCTTGACTTGGATTTTCGTCACGCAATGTAACATTCCATTTTTAACAAATTATTTTAATGCAAAAATTCTAAATGTCCGCTAACCCACTGACTTCGATAAGGATTCACCCAATGGAAGCGTGAGATTTCTGAAATCTCATTGACAAAAGGCACTCAAATAGATAGGATTTCTAAAAAATTATAAATTGCAGCATAATAATTGTTCGGCATGAGAAGAGAGATCCAAGATACCTGCCGGCTCTATACAGACTTAGCGTGGCTTTGGCCTATGTGGGGCGATGCCGCCGCCGAATACGCTCACTACTGCCAACACGTCGCAGGTCTGATCCGTCAGCACGCCAGGCGCCCGGCAACCACATTGCTGGACATAGGGTGCGGGGGTGGGAAGAACGTCTTGAACCTGAAGCGGCAATTCAACGTCACTGGTGTCGATCTGAGTGCCGCCATGCTTGCGCAGGCGAAGGAACTGAATCCCGAGTGCACGTTCGTCCAAAACGATATGCGGACGTGTAGACTCGGCAGGGCTTTTGATGCCGTGCTCATGGACGATGCGATCTCACACATGAAGTGCCGGACAGACTTTGTGGCAGCGTTCCGCACCGCACACGCCCATCTGAACCCTGGCGGCATCCTGGTCGCTACTCCGGACGTGACGACCGAGACGTTCCAGCAAAATAAAACCGGCACCACCCGGGCCACGCGGGACGGAGTGGACGTTGTCTTCATCGAGAACGTGTATGACCCCGACCCCATGGATGAGCAATACGAAACGACGATCCTGTATCTCATTCGCGAACACGGACGCCTTCGGATTGAGACCGATCACTGGACCATGGGGGTATTCTCTCTGGACATATGGAGGCGTGTTCTGCGCGAAACGGGTTTCGAGGTGCATGAGGGACGGTACAACGCGGACGATGATGAGTACACGACCTTCGCCTGCGTCAAGACAGGATGGAAGCCGAACCAGCAGGTGCAGGCGACGCTTTGCAGCGCGCCTGACCTGCGTCGTTGGGCAGCCTGAGCGTGGTTCAGTAGTGGAGAGACAAGATGCCATCTAAGAAGGGTCGCGGTGAAGCGAGGCACTATCCGACACTCGAGCGCTTCCTCCGACGGCGATTCCACTGCTTCGTCACAGCGCAGAACAGAGGCACCCGCTTCGGGCGCATCGACGTCATCGGTATCCGTGACATCGGCGGCGATCTCTCCGGTGCGGTTGAGATCCTCGGCGTCGAAGTCAAGGCCGGCGGGCAACCCTTCAACACCGCGACAGGCCAAGCCTTCAGCTACTCGGTCTACGCTGACAGATGCTATCTCGCGGACGTACGTTCGGCCCCGCCCTACTACTCGCTCGAAGAGGTCGATATCGCCTCGCGGCTTGGCGTCGGGTTGATCGCGATCCGGCCCAGCGGCTCCGTACTCGAGATCCTCGCCTCGCCCCAGCACCATCCGCTCCCGGACATGCGCGCAGAGATCATCGAGAAGCTCCGATACGCTCAATGCACTCTTTGCGGCTCGCTGTTCCAAAAGGGGGAATCCGGAAGCCCCGAGAAGTACGTCAGCAGAAGCCTCCCGAAGGCGATAGCCAATGAACTCGGCTTCGTCTACTGGCTGCATGAGGTCAACGACCGTCGCAAGAAGCCCCTCGTGTATAATTACATCCGTCGATATGTCTGCTCGGACTGCGTCTCGTCGATTTATCGCCCTCTGCACCCGAATAGCTGACTTCATCAGCTGAGGGGTCAGGTCTCAACATTTGACAACGCCCTCGGTACTATTCGAGATGATGCTGCAGCTGCACGTTTAGAAATTTCATAACAAAGGGATCTGTTGAATGTTGAGACCTGACCCCTTGCCTCGCGGGTATGAATATTTGAAGGTACCCCTTGAAATTATTAGCTTTTTGGACAAGTTTATTGGCTTTTAAAAACCAGGTTCGACTTTTCTTTTTTAAGATGCTTCATTTTGCTGTCAAAAATACGAGCTTTTTAAAAACCTATTTTGGACAAGAGTGGTAGACCCTGATAGATTCGGTAGTGATTGGACTTATTTGGATAATCATATCTTTTCAATCCACGTTTATCCTGACCTTGTAGCCTTTATAAAGTATCAGGAATGAAGAAGGAGGTTCGTCATGAAAATCGTTTGGCACAATCTTGATTACAGGAAACCAGAACCAGGGAAGGCTGTATTTATCACTGATGGGAAAGTTTTGGCTGTAGCAAAGAGGTCTAAAGACAGAAAGGATGTTGATGGATTCAAAGGCTTCGAGTGGGGTGGGGTTTTCGATCCAGTTCAGTGGGCGGAAATACCTGTAGGCTTTCTTGCTGATGAACGTGTTGAGGGTAACAAGAAGAAACCTGCTATGGGAACGATTGAGAGGGTTTTTAGACTTATCTTTGGTCTTATACTCCTTGTTCTCTCGGGTGCTTTGGCTGTCTGGACTATTAACTTCATACGTAACTGGCCTTGGTCTTGGAGATGATATGGACATACTTAACGGGGCTGAAATGGGGTCAAATCTTTATTCTTGATAGCCGGTTGGAGGAAAGCTTCTATGCGGTTTCTCTTGAAACAAACTGAAAGCAAAGTCAAAGATAAAGATTTGACCCCAATCTTCTTTTCCCATATGCACGAATATGTCCGTGAGATGGTCCAGGCCATGAAAGAAATCGGCAAAACGGGCCCATTCTGGAAAGATGTGCAGAAACTGAATAGAGGAAAAAACAACAAGCCGGATGCAGTCGACAGCAAGTGACCCCGCCTGATCCACCCCGTTGATTCAATCCGTAATTATCAGCTTTCTGAACAATATAGAACTGAACAGTAGGTGAACTCGTTAGCCAGGATTTTGGTTGATAGTATCTGCGAGCTTGATTATCGTTCGGGACGGATAAGTGAAGTGGGGTTTTTGATCGTTTTTACCGGGTGTTCTGAGATCTTAAAGGCTTCTGGCATACATCCTACGATGATGTAGGCATCCATCACCCATTTTCTTTACCCCTTCGACATCGATATTGCCTTGGGGATGATCTCCCCCCAACCGCCTCTTGCCTTTCTCTTCTCCAGGATCTTTTGTTCAATCTCGGCGGGGTCACCGAAGTAGATGCAGTGGGCGAGGCAGATATTATCCGCACAGGCCGGATAGAGTCCCTTCTCCACCCGGTGGTGGCAGAGGTTGCACTTGGCTGCGGTCTTTTTTTCTTCGTCAAACCTAATGGCATGGTAAGGGCATTCATCGATGCAAAGCTGACACCCGGTGCATTTCTCGTAGTTAAGGATGACGATTCCGTCTTCCCTTTTCATTATGGCATCTTCGGGGCAGGCCTTCACACAGGCGGGCTCATCGCAATGTTTGCAGACGCTCACACGCCACATGAAATCAAGCTTCCCGTTCATCCGTTTGGGGCCGTCCGGCCAGACAGACAGATACTTGATCCCATTGTCCGCCTCGACGGGATTGTACTCCTGTTTGCAAGCCACCTCACAGGCCCTGCATCCCCAGCAGGCAAACTCTTCGATAATAAGCGCGTGCTTATTCATGGCTATCCCCCTTTGCTTCTGGATAGATCCTGCACAGGAGCGTCCTGATATTCGATGCACCCATTGCGGGGTCACAGCTTTCTAATGCATTGTCAGTGAGGATATTGATGTTGGATTCCTGCCAGCCGTGACCTGGGTCCTTCTTCTCCGGAAACCACCATCCATGTTGGGCTGCAACGATCCGGGGATCGCGGCCGAGACTGAGCCTTACCCGCTGTCTCACGCTTCCCCGGCGGGATTCAATGATGACCCAATCGCCCTCTTTGATCTTTTCCTTTGCAGCGGTATCAGGATGGATTTCAACGATTGGATCTCTATCAAGTTCTCTGAGTCGCCCGATCTGCCTGTTTTCCGTGTGAAAGAATCCGGGCTGTCGTGCACCCGTGATCAGGATGTAGGGATATTCCTTATAGAGGTCAGGAGTGCTCACCGGGCTTTCGGAGGGCTCCCTGTGTTGAGGGAGGGGATCATATCCCATCTTTTCGAGCGTGGTGGAATAGAGCTCAAATTTCCTCGTGGGGGTGGAGAATCCCCCTTCCTTATACTTGTAGTATTTCACCTCTCCCCTGATGTAATTCGTCTTCTTGAAATCATTCCAGGTGATGTTCATCGGATGAAGGATATAATCGAGGGCCTCTTCGAAGTTGTTCCACCAGTATTGGCCCTGGCCGATCCGGCGGGCAAGGTCGTTAAGCATTTCATGGTCGGAACGACATTCGCCAACCTGGATGACCTTGCGCCGCGGCAGGATATAGCCATGGCGTTTCCAGTAGTCGCCCACATAGTCCATCTCAAGCCATGTCGCCGCAGGTAAAACAATGTCAGCGAGTTCAGCGGTTGGGGTTAGAAAGAAGTCGGCAACAGCCATAAACTCAACTTTCTCAAGAGCCCGATAAACCTCTCTCGCATTGGCACTGGTGATCAGAGGGTTGGTGCTGATGAGGAAGAGCATTTTGACCGGATAGGGTTTTTCTTCAAGGATGGCATCCCAGACGCATTTCGGTTGAAGGATGGCGAATCGAGAGGCCAGACGGAAACGGTCTCCTCCCAACCGTTTTGCAAACTGGTCCTTGGGAAGCATGCCATGGGCGCCAAATTGACCTACGTTGACGACATTCGGTTGCCGGTTGAGGACCTGACCGCCAGGGGCGTCAATGTTGCCGGTGATTCCCATGAGGAACATGAGCAACCGGTCATTGTCAGCGCAGTTCGTCTGCTGCTCTATGGCCACACCCCACTGAATGGCCGCAGGTTTGGTTGTCGCAAAAAGGTGTGCCGCCTCCCTGATCTTCTCCTTCGGAACCCAGGTAATCTCTTCAACCCTGTCGAGTGGATACTCATTCACTCTTTTGACGAATGGCTCCCAGCCGTGGGTATATTTTTCGACGAATTCTTTATCGTAAAGCTTCTCGTTGACGATCACATTGAGCATGCCGAGGGCGAGGGCAGCGTCTGTGCCGGGTCTGAGCTGGAGCCAGACATTCGCCCGCGCTGCGGGACGGGTGAGCCTTGGATCAACGACGATGAGATTGGCGCCCTTGTCGAGAGCCACCGAAAAAGGTTCCCCTTTGTATTCGTCCGGATTACTGATCGTCACGTTGTTTCCCCACATGATGATGCACTTTGGGAAATTCTCGTAGTCGACGATCGGATTCGTGCCGCAGGTGATGATGCTTGTGCAGATACGGGGGCCGTAACAGAAGTGGCCTGCCGTGACCACATTGGGTGAACCGAGGACATTGGCGATGCGATAGATCACGGCCTCATTTTCCCTGCCGGTCCCATAGCCGAATACGACAGATTCAGGTCCGTGCTTTTCTTTATAGGTGAGGATTCGCTCTGCAATCGTGTCCAGGGCCTCATCCCATGAGATCTGTTCCCATTTGCCGCTTGCTTTAGGGCCAATCCTTTTGACAGGGTAAGTGAGTCTGTCTTTATGATAGGCAAGCTGTGCCGAGGCAAGTCCTTTGGCGCACAGTGTTCCGTGGGCAATGGGGCAATCGGGGTCACCGGCAATTTTTGAAACTTTGCCGTTTTTAACATAGACGATGACTCCGCAACCCCCATGGCACATACGGCAGTGGCTCTTGACAAACGAATCATAACCGTAGACTTCCATCTCGCGTTCGATGTTCGAATATCGAAACTCCGGCATATTCACCTCCTGACGATTCTTTCAAAGCGGAATAATAACCCATAAGTCTGATTTAGTGAAGCGAACGGATGGAGGGGGATGTGTAAAGAGAAAGCAAGAAATGCTCCTCATGCGGGATTTGCTTGATGAATTGACCTCGGGGGTATTTTCTTTTATAAAGATGTCAAATGTCAATGAAAAAGAAAGGGAATGAATCTTAAAAAATATCTTAAAAAATTCTCTTGACAACAAATTTGGGTTGTGTTACATAATTTCCACAGAAGGTGAAAAATGGATCAGCTTCGTAATTTTAGCAGTGGGTTTTATTTTTATTGGTTCTTTTATACCGGAATCTGCCCGCTGCCTTGCGCTGATCATTAAAAAGTAAAAAGCAAATTCAGGCCGTGGGTAGATTGAAATTCTACCCACGGCCTTTTTTATTTTAAGCCGTGGGAAAATCCTTCTCACGGCTTTTTTTATCCTGGGAAAGGAGGCCAGAGCCCCATGATTGGGAAAAGGATTCGTCTGGAACGCATCATAGACCGGATCTCCGGCAAGACGGTGATCATACCCATGGATCACGGAGTGACGGTGGGGCCAATGGCCGGGTTGATCAGAGTGCAAGAGACGATCAAAGCCGTCGCCATGGGCGGAGCGAGCGCCATCGTTATCCATAAGGGACTGGTAGAGACCGGCCACCGGCGAGGCGGAAAGGATGTGGGGTTGGTCGTTCATCTTTCGGCGAGCACCCGGATCGCCCCTAATCCAAACTCCAAAACCATGGTATGCACGGTGGAGGAGGCGATCAAGTTAGGGGCGGATGGAGTTTCCATACATGTAAATCTTGGAGCGGAGGATGAAAGATCCATGCTGAATGACCTGGGTCATGTAGGCAGGGTGGCTATGGAATGGGGAATGCCGCTTTTGGCCATGATGTACACGCGAGGTCCCAGGATAAAGAATGAATATGATGTTGAGTTGCTAAAACATGCGGCTCGAGTAGGAGCTGAGCTCGGAGCGGACATCGTCAAGGTCCCCTATACGGGTTCTGTGGAGAGCTTCAGCGAAGTGGTGGAAGGTTGTCCTGTTCCAGTGGTTATTGCCGGCGGGGAGAAGATGGAAAATGATCAGGATATTTTAAGCATGGTTAAGGGAGCGATGGATGCAGGGGGAGCCGGAGTTTCCATCGGCAGAAACGTCTTTCAGCATAAGGACCCAACGAAGATCGTTCAAGCCATCTCCAAACTTGTCCATCATGGCTCGATGGTCGAAGAGGCGCTGAAGGATTTGGAGGAGAAGAGATGAAGAAGGTTTGGGTGAAAATCATTCCCTGGAGGACGGAGTTAGTTCAGGCGGCCATGGAGAGCGGGGCCGATGCCCTCTGGATTGAGCCCGGGAAATCCCTTGAGGTGAAGAAGATGGGCCTCATCCAGACTGTGGCTGAAGATGGAGATTTGAAATTGGGCCTGGATGTGGTTGAGAGGGAAATCCGGGAAAAGAAGGACGAGGAGGAGATCATCACCCTGAGCCTCTCAAAGAAAGTTGTGGTGAGGAATGGAGGATGGAAGATCATTCCTCTGGAGAATTTGTTGAGCAGGACAAATAACCTCTTCGTAGAGATCGATCACCTTCAAGAAGGAGAAACTGCCCTTGGCATTCTGGAGAAAGGGGTCGACGGGGTCGTCATCAACAGTCCCGATCCAAAAACGGTGCAGGAGATCATCAGTTCCCTCAAGAGGGAGGCCGAAAAATTCGAGCTTTTCACAGCCAGGGTCAAACAGGTCGAACCCATCGGACTGGGAGACCGGGTCTGTGTCGATACCTGTTCTTCAATGATTCAGGGTGAAGGAATGCTGGTGGGAAACAGCAGCCAGGCCCTCTTTCTCATTCATTCCGAGTGCATCGAAAACCCTTTCGTGAGCATCAGGCCTTTTCGGGTCAATGCCGGTCCTCTTCATTCCTATATTCGCTTAGCTGATGGGCAGACAAAATATCTCTCGGAGATCCGTTCCGGCGATCGGGTTCTGATCGTCAATTTTGAAGGGAAGAGTTGTCCTGCTGTGGTGGGGAGGGCCAAGATTGAGAGGCGTCCTCTGGCCCTGGTAGAGGCTGAGGAAAACGGCCAGTCCATCTCGGTCATCCTGCAGAATGCGGAAACGATCAGGCTCACACAGCCTGATGGTAAAGCCGTCTCGCTCGTCGACCTCCAAAAAGGAGATGACATCCTGGTCTATCGAGAAAAGTCAGGCAGGCATGTTGGGGTAAAAATTGATGAGGCCATTGTTGAGAGATAGATATCAGGGAAGAATCTGCATTCCCATTGTCGAGACAACGGTGGGAAAAGCTATCCGGGCCGTCCATGAAGCTGATCCGATGGCTGACCTCCTTGAACTGCGGGTAGATCATTTAAGGGAACCCAACCTCGAATTGTTATTAAATGGACGAAGAAAGCCATTCATTATTACTAACCGACGAAAGGAAGAGGGAGGTAGATACAGGGGTGATGAGGGAAGAAGAATGGATGTATTGGAGGAGGGCATTGATTTGGGAGTTGATTTTATCGATGTGGAATTGGCAACTGAAAGATCATTACTTCATGGGTTGTTAAAAAATAAAAAAGAGACAAAAGTCATTCTTTCCTTTCACGATTTTAGAAAAACTCCTCCTCAACAAGAGCTGGAGAAGATATGCGATCGGATGATTCAGTGTGGGGCGGACATAGCCAAGATCGTCACCTTTGCCAGATCCTATGAAGATAACCTTAAAATCCTATCCCTCATTCCTTATGCGAGGAAAAGGAAGCAAGGAATAGTGGCCTTCTGCATGGGAGAGAAAGGCAGGATGAGTCGTATTTTTGCCCCTTTGATCGGAGCGGCCTGGACCTATGGTTGCTTGAGCAGGAACCGGGTTTCCGCACCCGGACAATTGACCGCCGAGGAGATGAAAGAGATATGGAAGAGGTTGACCCATTCGACGGCGCCAAGCCTCGCCTTTGAAGACGGAATAAAGAAGCGCCGCTCAGGGTCAACCCTGAGCAAGCCCTGGCCTTTAGGCCGGGGAGTCGAAGGGTTGAGATGATCAGCGCCCGAACCCTTCTTTATGGGATTATCGGAAATCCCGTACGCCATAGCTTAAGTCCGGTGATTCACAACAAGGCCTTTGAGCGAATGAGATGGGACGCCTCCGCAGGTTTCAATTCCGCAACCTGGAGGCAGAGATTCTCATCAACTGTACGCCTGCTGGAATGCGCCCACAGGAAGACCAGATCCCTGTCCCCGGAGGGATCCTGAGGGAAGGAATGGTGGTAATGGATATGGTCTATCAACCTCCTCTGTGGGGAGAGGAGGAAGGTGAGAGGGTGACAAAATTGGAAGATAAGAACGATGATTGAAATCAGACCGCACCCTCATCTTGATGCAACTGTGACAATCCCGGGATCAAAAAGCTTTACCCACCGGGCTCTCATTGTGTCTGCCTTAGCGGATGGGGAGTCTGTTTTAATCCATGGACTGCGAAGCGAGGATACGGAATATACAGCCCAAGCGCTGAAAAGACTCGGAATTCGAATCTTCCGGAAGGGAGATCTGTTGCATGTTTTGGGAGAAGGAGGGAGGCTCAAGGGAGAGGAAGAAAAAATTTATGTCGGCAACTCCGGGACCTCCATGAGGTTTTTAACAGCGCTGGTTGCTTTAAAAAGAGGGCGCACCTGGTTGGATGGAAGTGAGCGGATGAGGAAGCGACCAATCGCAGACCTATTAGATGGTTTGAGGGCATTAGGGGTCAACGCCTATTCCAGAGAGGGGAATGGCTGCCCTCCAGTGATGATCGAATCGCAGGGACTCTCTGGAGGGAAGGCGACCCTCCGGGGAGAGGAGTCCAGTCAGTTTCTATCCGCCCTCCTCATGGCGGCTCCCTATGCCCAGGAGGATGTTACTCTGGAAGTAAGGGGGCGATTGGCTTCCAGGCCATATGTGGACATTACCTGCGAGGTGATGTGGGATTTTGGGGTAAAAGTTCATCGCGATGGGAATCGCTTTTTTTCTGTAAAGGCAGGGCAGAGATATCATCCCCGGCGATACTTCGTCGAGGGAGACGCTTCCCACGCCTCCTATTTTTTTTCAGCGGCGGCGGTGACGAAAGGTAGGGTCAGGGTTGAAAACTTTCGTCCAGATTCAATCCAGGGAGATTCAAGCTTTCTCAATATCCTTGAGGAGATGGGGTGCGAAGTCTTCCGTGGAGAGGGCTGGACAGAGGTCCGGGGAGGAGAACTGCATGGGATAGATGTGGATATGAACGAAATGCCCGACCTCGTTCCGACTCTCGCGGTCACTGCGGCCTTTGCCCGGGGCCAAACCCTTATTCGGAATATTGGCCATCTCCGCCTCAAGGAGTCAGACCGAATCACGGCATTGGTGGGGGAACTGATGAAGATGGGTGTTCATGTTGAAGAGGGAGAAGATTGGCTGATGATTGAGGGAGGAGAACCCCAGGGTGCGGAAATTGATTCCCATGACGATCATCGCATCGCCATGAGCTTCGCCATCGCCGGACTGGTCATCCCCGGGATAAAGATTAAAGAACCCCAATGTGTGAAGAAATCTTTTCCAGATTTTTGGGAGGTTTTTGAGAGGCTTTACCGATGAACCTTGTCTTGATCGGATACAGGGCCGCGGGGAAAACCACGGTGGGCAGAAGGCTGTCGGCATACTTGCGAAGGGCGTTTGTGGATTCAGATGATATGATTGAAAAACACCAGGGCGCGACGATCAAAGATATTGTCAGATGTCATGGATGGGACTATTTCAGGGCTATTGAGAGAGAAGTCATTTTGGAAGTTTCAAACAATGATAATCTGATTATTTCTTCCGGCGGAGGCGTGGTCATTGATCCCGAGAATATAAAAGTTCTGAAAAGGAATGGTCTCATCATCTGGCTCAAAGCCGATGTTGAGGTTCTTCTCGAACGAATAGCCAGAGACATTCAGTCAGCCGTAGAGAGACCGAGTTTGACAGGGAGGGGAACCCTAGAAGAGTTCAAGGAGGTGCTAATCCAACGGAAGCCACTCTATGAAAGGGCTTCAGAAGTCCAGGTGGATACATCGCTATTGGATGTGGATGGGGTGGTCAATCAGGTTCTCTCTATCTTTAAAGAAAGGGAGGTGAGGATTTAATTTGGGAGGAAATTCATTCGGGAATCTTTTCAGGATCACCACCTGGGGGGAGTCCCATGGAGAGGCCGTAGGAGTGGTGATCGATGGCTGTCCGCCTGGAATGGAACTTTCTGAAGAAGAGATTCAGAAAGAAATGGATAGGAGACGCCCGGGTCAGGGTCTGGGAACAAGTTCCAGAAAGGAGAGAGATCGGGTTGAGATACTCTCCGGCGTCTTCGAGGGAAAGACGACGGGAACCCCCATTTCTCTTCTGGTGAGAAATGAAGATGTGGATTCCAGTCCTTATGAGGAATGGAAAGAGGTCTTCAGGCCCGGTCATGCTGATTTTACCTATCAGGCCAAATACGGAATCAGGGACTATCGGGGTGGAGGCAGAGCTTCAGCAAGGGAGACCGTGGGAAGGGCGGCGGCTGGAGCGATCGCCAAGAAAATCTTAGCGCACGAGAAGATCAGCATCCTTGCTTACACATTAGAACTCGGGGGAATCCGGGCAGACAAAATGGATCTTGATGAGGTGGAGAGGAATTGGTTCCGTTGTCCTGACCAACAGGCCGCTCTCGCAATGGAAAGGAGGATCAAAGAAGTGAAACTCCAGAGCGATACGCTCGGAGGCATTGTGGAGATTCTTGTCCGGGGATGCCCTCCCGGGTTGGGGGAGCCCGTCTTCGATAAATTAGAGGCGGACCTGGCCAAAGGACTGATGAGCATCGGAGCGATACGAGGCGTGGAGGTAGGGGCCGGCTTTAAGGCCGCCGGGATGCTGGGGTCGCAATGCAATGATCCATTAGGACCGGGCGGATTTGAAAAAAATGATTCGGGTGGAATTCTTGGAGGAATATCGAACGGAGAGGATATCCTGATCAGAGTGGCGGTGAAGCCCATTCCCTCCATCTCGATGGAGCAAAAGACAGTGGATCATTCCAAGAGGCCTGTGTTACTCCAGATCAAAGGACGGCATGATGTCTCAGCCATCCCACGAATTAATTCGGTTTGTGAGGCCATGGTGGCCATTGTTCTGGTCGATCATTTACTCCGGCAGAAAGCGATCGAGAGGCTATGAAAATGGGAAGGCAAGATAAGATTAAAGACCTTCGCCAGAGGATTGATGCTTTGGACAGGCAGATCCTCCGTCTTTTGAATGAGCGGGCAGAGATTGTATTGGAAGTGGGGAAGGTGAAATTAGAAGGCAAAATAAGCACCTATGACCCTGACCGGGAGGCGGAGATTCTGCGACATCTGGTTAAACAAAATTCCGGGCCCTTCCCGAAGCAGGCTATTGCCCCGGTCTTTCGGGAGATAATCTCAGCCTGTCGTTCCCTGGAAAACGGCCTGACTGTCGTGTATCTGGGGCCTCCTGCCAGCCATACCCATCTGGCCTGTGTCAAACATTTCGGAAGCTCTATTGAGGCGATCTCCAGTGAGAACATTCGGGATATCTTTGAGAGTGTGGAAAAGGAGAAAGCGGATTTTGGCGTGGCGCCCATAGAAAATTCTACTGAAGGAGTCGTGAACCAGACCCTGGATATGTTCACCGGGTCTGAAGTGAAGATCTGTGGTGAGATTTCGGTCCAGATTTCCCATGACCTGCTCTCAAAAAGCGGGAAACGCCAGGACATTCGAAAAGTAGTTTCCCACCCTTCAGCCCTCGCACAGTGCCGGGAATGGTTGAGAAAAAACTTTCCTGATGTTGAGAGGGTGGAGACGGTGAGCACGGCAAAGGCTGCCCAAATCGCCGTGCAGGACAGGGCCGTTGCAGCGGTTGCCGGCTCCCTTGCCGCCCAACTCTATGGCCTGAAAGTGATTGAATCAAGAATTGAAGATTACATCCAGAATTATACACGGTTTCTGATTCTCAGCCGACAGTCCAGGGAGAAGACAGGGAAGGATAAGACGTCGATTCTTTTTTCGATTCCTCATTCTCCGGGTTCCCTCGTCCAGACGCTTAAACTCTTCGAGGAGAAGGGAATTAATCTGACGAAGATCGAATCCCGGCCTGTTAAAGATAAGCCATGGGAATATATTTTCTTTTTAGATTTTGAAGGCCATGCCACAGACAAACCTGTTCATGAGGCCATAGATGAGATGAAGAAGCAGGTTCTTTTCTTAAAACTTCTGGGCTCCTATCCCCGGAGCTCATAGAGAAGCAGGTGAGGCTAAAACAATGAAGTCAGAGGTTATAGGGAAAAGTTCGTTTAAGACAATTAGTGATATAAGATTGGAAACGAGAAAAATTATTGAAAATTATGGAAGGGATAAAGATTATGATGCGCTAATAACATTTTCGGGTGGAAAAGACAGTACCTATGCTCTATATTTGGCCAAAGAGGTTATCGGTCTGGATATATTAGCTGTCACTATGGATAACTGGTTGATGCCCGATGTGACTAAGCGAAATATTCTAAGCACTTTAGAACGTATTGGTGTGGACCATTTGACATACACTTATAACTGGGATAATTGGAAAAAATTTTATTCCGTTTTTCTCCTAAAAAGCGGAATGATGCCACGGTCAATCTGTTGGGTTTGTAATATCGTTTTAATGAAAATCGTCTATGAAACTCTCCAGAAGTATAAAATTCCGTTATGGATTACGGGTAACACAGGAGCTGAAAACTCGATCATTTCAGATTGGATTGAAAAATTAAAAATTAAAGAAGGAATTAAAGAAAGCAAAAACTCAAATTTTATAGAAATTGAAAATTTGAATTTTAACTATTGGACAATATGGCGACGTGGGTTTGAAAAGCTTCTTCGACACGTTTTGGATCAAGAGGGCGAAAATATTATAGAAAAGATGCTTTTCCCAAGACCAAATCTTGGAGATAACGCCCTCCGAACTTTTGGATTTCAATTATTAAAGTTGATTGATTATGATGTGAAAAATGCCATGGAAACAATTCAAAAGGAATTAGGCTGGCTTTTCCCTGAGAATTTGGCTGGAACTCAAAATGATTGCCTTGGCATGGAGCTAAATGTTTATTTATACAAGGAAATCTATGGGGAAAAAAATTATGACATAAAAATTCGAAAAGTGATTGAGGAAGGAGGAATGCCTGAGATTATTTTGAAAAGAGCCCTCAATATATCATCATATGATAATGCAAAAAATATCCTCAAAAAGTTGGATTTATCCGATGTTAGAATTTCTCCAGAATTATGCGATGATTTTTTAAAAGAATGGATTGGCCTTCTTAAACCGGTAAAATGATTACGAGGTGAAGGATGAAGTCGGTCCAAATTTATGAAGAATTTATGTTTGAAAAATATGAAGAAGACCGGAAGCGTCACGACGAATGGAGATTTCACTATCAGCAGCTGCAGGAAGTTTTCGAACTTACTTTATTACGAAATCAGCAGACAAATATCAAGATAGGACTTGTCGGATGTGGCCTATGTCCTTGTGGGCGTGATTTGCCCACTGATTTTATTCCAAAATATGTTATTTCTGGCAAGGTAAGTTGTATGATATTGTTTGATATTTCTATGAGCATCCTAAAAATTGCGAAAGAGAATCTTAGAGAAAATGGATTTCCTAAAAACAAGGCCGATTTTAGAAATATCGACATTACCTTTGGAAGAGCTGAAGCTATAGGCAATATGATTCTTAATATAATATCATTGAATGACAAAGAAGCAATTTTGGGTTCATTAAAAGAAATATTACCTCTTCGAATGCAAATAAAAAAACAAAAGTGTGATGTGAATCTCGACTTTATTTACTCTCCGATGACCCTTCTGGCAACCCTGAACCCATTTATTACAAAAACATTCGAAAAATTGCGAAATTTAAAAATTTCTTCCCAATTTTACGAGACCATCAAGTTTGAAATAGAAAGAATTTGGAAGCAACATAATGAAAAAACTATAATCGAGTTATTTCATTTTTTCAATGTTATCAATAGACTTCAAGATTGGTTAATTGTAACAGAAGTATGTGAAAATCGTTTCAACGGGACTAGACAGGAAAGAACATTTCGGCCCTTATCGGATTTGATCAGTGAAATAGCAGACCCCCTTTTCCTCTCAGTTGAGGAGCCGTGGATCTGGATGGATTCGGATGACCATTATCACGAAGTTCATGCAATTCACTTTCGGTGTTAAAACGTATGGGCGTTCAAGAATAGAAGTGATGCGGACAAACATACGAATAATATGAATGAATAATATATAGATAACATTAGACGTCAAATCCTATTTTTTCACTGTAAAAGGGAGGCCACGGAGTTCCCTTCTGGTTTTGATGGATCTGTCATATTTTATGATAAATAGAATGAAAAAACATGGAACAAATTGTAATTCTTCAGCCCTTTTTTTCTTCCAGAAATTTGGAGGACGCCTGGCGTTATTTGGAGCAAATTTAATTTGGGGGACATCTTTTCTTTTTACCAAGTTATTATTGATATATATTCCCCCGGTAACAGTTGCCTTTATTCGTTTCGTTATCGCTTCATTTATTCTGACCTTTTATATAAAAATCTTTAAAAAAGAAAAGATGATAATTTTTCAACGAGATATATTGAACCTTGTGATGTTGGGTCTCTTTGGAATAACAATATATTATTACGGCGAAAATACTTCATTACAGACCATAACAATTTCAAGCGCTTCTCTAATTCTTTCACTAATACCAGCAGTAACTCTTATTCTCTCCGTTGTTGTTCTTGGTGAAAAAGTATTTTGGTTTAATGTACTTGGCGTAATTATCGCTTTCGTTGGTGCATCTTTTATCATTCTTAAAGATACAAACCTGTATGAACTTAGCAAGTTCGAAGTGGGTTATATTTATATTCTGATCGCGACACTTTCCTTTTCAATTTATTCTATAATCGGGCGAAAGGTTATGCTGAAGAGATCAGCAATTCATACAACGGCCTTTACATTTATCTTCGGTTCAATTTTACTAATTCCTTTTGTTTTTTATGAAATAAGCTCATTAAGCATCCGAGCGGATCTGTCAAAAATTGCTTTGAATCTATTATATTTATCTTTCGTCTGCTCAATTGGAGGTTATTTTTTATGGAATTGGGGACTCAAACAAATTAACCCGGGCAGAGCTTCCATCTATTTGAACATAATTCCTCTTACAGCTGTACTACTAGGGACCTTGTTTTTGGGAGAAAAAATCACGTTGGGAATCGTAATAGGGGGGGGTCTTATTTTATCGGGAATTTATATAGCAAATTATAAATAAATATCTGGTAAAGTTCTTTTAAAAAACCTATATGGCATCTCTTTTGCTTCATACCGAATGTGTCTTGGCAGTTAAATGCGTATTGAAAGGGGGTGAGTGTATGAATACATAAATCAAGAGATTAGAGGGTTGATCTTAAAATCAACCCTCTAATTATTATTGAAAATTAAAGTCTAAAAACATTTAAGGGGAGAGAAATGGCGAAGACTATTGAGGAGATAAATGAAAAGATCAAGAAAGGAAAAGGATTAGCTCTTACAGCTGAAGAGATTATTGACTATACGGCCGAAAAAGGAGTAAAAAAAGCTGCGCAAGAAGTGGACGTGGTGACCACGGGAACCTTTGGTCCTATGTGTTCCTCTGGAGCTTATTTCAATGTAGGTCATACAAAACCTAGGATCAAATTGGGAGGTGGAAAAGTCTATCTTAATGATGTTCCCGTCTATACAGGTTTTGCGGCTGTAGATTTTTTCTTGGGAGCAACCGCTATGCCCGATGATGATCCAAAAAACAAACTGTATCCAGGTAAATTTACTTACGGTGGGGCCTATGTGCTTGAGGAACTGGTCGCCGGGAAGGATGTAAGGCTTACAGCGATTGCCTACGGGACCGATTGTTATTCCCGAAAAACATTGGATACTTATATCTCTCTGAAGGAAATGAACGAAGCTGTACTTTTTAATATGAGAAATGCCTATCAAAATTATAATGTAGCTGTGAATCTTTCTAATCAGGTGATCTATACTTATATGGGGGTTCTGCAGCCCAAATTGGGCAATGCTAATTACTGCAGTGCAGGCCAGTTGAGCCCCCTTCTTAATGATCCATTTTATAAAACAATTGGTATTGGAACCAGAATCTTCTTGGGTGGGGGAATTGGATATGTCGTAGGATGCGGAACACAGCATAATCCTAATGTGAAGAGGACAGAAAAAGGCGTTCCAAAAATGACAGCGGGAACACTCGCCGTCAAAGGTGATCTCAAGATGATGAGCCCAAAATGGCTCAGAGGAGCTTCTTTCACTGGTTATGGGGTGACCCTCACGGTTGGGATTGGGATTCCCATCCCCGTTTTAGATGAGGAGATCTTAGAGTACACAATGGTCCGTGATGAGGATATCTGGACTCAGGTTGTGGATTATAGTGAAGCCTATCCCCAAAGTATTCCGGGAAGCCTCGGAGAGGTGAACTACAAACAACTTAAGAGCGGAAAGTTAGTGGTTCAGGGAAAAGAGGTTCCTACTTCTGGGTTCTCCAGCTATCTCAAAGCAAGGGAGATTGCCCAGATATTGAAGGAATGGATTGAAGTAGGGAAGTTTCTCCTAACCACGCCTGTGGAACCCATTCCTTCTGTCGATTCAGGGATCGTTTTTAAACCTTTAAGAGAACGACCGATTAAAAAGAAGAGGGGGAATTAGTGATTTATCCTGTATGGGGGAGGTGTATGGGGTAAGAGTAATCCCTAACCATTTGGAAGCAATCGCTGGAGTAAAAGGGCATGCTCTTTTTATAAAGGTTTTGGGCTCCTATCCCCGCAGTTCATCGTGGGATTAAGTGAGGTTCCAAGGGATGAAGTCAAAGCTTGTAGGAATCAATGAAAGATTGAAAATGGGGCGGATTGGCCTCAAGGATATCCTGACACTTGTAGATATGACACTCGAAGATCAATTATGGGGGCATGAATGCCTCTTTCCCTACGAGGTCTTTGAAGGACTCAATGAGTTGATTAACAGGACTGCCCATGGAACGAGGATTGATCGTTCGAGGCCAAAAGGAGACGGTCAGCCCTTTCACATCTTCGAGATCCATACGGAGGAAGGGGATGCCCTTGGCTATCTTAATATGATTTATCTCAGAAAACCCATCCCGTGTTATTACCTGGTTTATGTGGAGGTTCTGTCTCCCTTTCGTGGCCGGGGGCTGGGCAATAAGATCCTCGGGGCCTTCAAGGAGTTTGTAGAGAATAAAGAGGCCGTGGGGCTTCTGGATAACATCATTCCACCCGATGAACCAACTAACGATATTTATACGAAACTCGGTTGGAAGGATATCGAAGAATTGACTGGCGAAAGCGTGGTCAATGGTGAGAGACACTACATGGTCTTCATCCCTGCCCCTATGAAATTCCTCGACCTGAGAGGCAGGCTGATCAAACTTTTGTTCAAAGTGAAGAAGAAGAGACCGATCATCGACATGCATGACAACGAATCCATGGTCAAGCGAACGATCTCAGAGTTTCGATCAGTGTATGAAATCCTCGAGCGCCTCTTTGATATAGAACTCTCAACAGGAACCTCGACTCCGTTCATGTGTTTCCTGTTTACCAAGTTCGTGACGAAAGCGCTCGGGTTCAGAAGGAGAATCACCACACTCCTCGGCTACACAGGCGGAGAGTCCCTTGAGCAGATCTCGATCTCGGAGGAAATCAAGTCCCTCCCCATTCAACCCTATTCGTTGTGGAGTTCGAAGGAGAGGCGGGCTGAGATATGGGGAGAGGAAAGAGTCATTCGGAACCTGCCCGAGGAGCTCAAAAGGGAACCCACACATTATATCGAGGGTCTTTCCTTCTATCGGCGGCCTTATCTCTCTTCCTGGTTCAGGAAAAGAGAAGAAGGAGAAGGGGCCTTTAACTTGAAAATCGCCGATATCCTTGAACTGGGGTTCGATCCCACAAGACTCAGGGAGTTCCAACATGAAGGGGTGGAGTATATCTTCGAGAGATCAACGCCTCCCTTCCTCCCCTACATTGAAAGGAGGAGGAGCTTCTTGCCTGAGATCGCCAGGCACACCTCAGGGATGCGTTTCCGCAACGCCACGGTTCAGATCAATCCACCCCTTGCTATTCTCCAGGACAAAGGGAACATTTATATCCTACGCAGGAAATTGGAGGGGATACACTTGGAGGAAGCCCTGGATCAGTTGAGGACCTCAACCCATTTGAAGGAGTTAAATCGTGCAGGACGAATCGACCGTGCAATGATTTCAACAATCAACGAAATCCGAGATTGGCTGATAAAGAAATTTGATACGATCCTCCGTGAAGAGATCGAGGAATTGGCCTTCTTCGTTCCCTGGGACCTCCAAAGAAATATCCCCAGGGTGAATGTAGATATGGGAGGAGTTTTTCAGGATAGGGTCTGGGTCGCTTAGGGGTCAATAAGTCTTATGGATAATAAGGTCGTTGTTGTAAAGGGGAAGGATCCGTATCGGGCCGCCAAAAAAGCCCTTCGACATTTTTCCCTAAAGGAATGGAGGGGAAGAAGGATTTTGATCAAGCCCAATGGAGCCCGATTAGCGTCGCCCGGGGAAGGCGTGACCACCCATCCTCTGGTGGTTGAAGCTCTGGCCGATTATCTGGCAGATCAAGGCGTGGGAGAGATGGCGATCGGTGAGAGCTGTATTTTTGGCGTTAATTCCAAGGAGGCTTTCCGGGTGACAGGCCTGAAGGAGCTTTCCAAAAGAAAGAGAATAGAACTTATCGATTTAGATCAGGGAGATCCGATGGAGATGACAATCCCTGAAGGGAAGATCCTAAAAAAGATTAAAGTTCCTGCGATCTTAAAAAGGTTCGACTTTATCATTTCTGTACCTGTGATGAAAACTCATATGCATACCCGGGTCACTCTGAGCCTTAAAAATATGAAGGGACTGTTGTGGCGAAGGGAAAAAGCAAGACTTCATCAGCTCCGATGGAATCAGAAAGATTCTCGAGGGGGTAAGGCATTGGATCTGGCCATATCCGACATGGCTTTGGTTTTATTCCCCCATTTTGCCCTCATCGACGGCACCATGGGAATGGAGGGAATGGGACCCTCCTGCGGTGTAAAAAAGGAGATGGGGCTCATCGTAGCAGGAGATAATCCCCTTTGCGCGGACGCTGTTGGAGCAAGGTTGATGGGGTTTCTCCCCGAAGAGATATCCCATTTGAGGCTTTCAGCAGAAAGAGGATTGGGGAAAATTCAACTTGAAAAGATACTCATTGAACCGAAAGATTATTTGAAATGGGAAAAATCTTTTGATCCTCCCCCCACAGAGCTTTCCCTTCCCTTTCCTGACCTCGTGCTTCACGATCAGGGATCGTGCAGCGCCTGCCTTTCAACATTATTTGTTCTTCTTCATCGATACAAGAGTGAACTTGCGCCCCACCGCTTAAGGGATGATAAGATTCACATCGGCATCGGAAAACATTTGGATAATATTCCCGGAGGGACGATCTTGATTGGCAACTGTGCCAATAAGATGAAGAAGAGGGGCATCTTTGTCCGGGGATGCCCTCCCGTAGCTTCGGAGGTTCTGAGGTCATTACAATCAAAAGGAACTTAAGGGGGTCGTCTATGCTTTTTGAAAGGCTTTCTGATCGGGGAACAAAATTCCTGAAAGTAAAATACCCTATCATTTCAGGAGGGATGACCTGGGTGAGCAATGTGGCATTGATGAAGGCAGTCGCCCAAGAGGGCGCTTTCCCAGTCCTTGCGGGAGGAAATCTGCCTCCCGGTGTTTTTAAAAAGGAAGTGGATCAATGTCTCCAGGAAGTGGGCGGGCCGTTTGCTGTTAATCTGATCACCATCGCCCCAAATTATAAGACACAATATGAAATTCTTCTTTCAGAAGAAGCACCTTTTGTTGTTTTTGCCGGAGGAATCCCGCGAAAGACAGATATCGAACGAATGAAGAAGGCGGGTAAAAAAACCTTGTCCTTTGCCGCGGATGAATCCGTTGCGTCACAGCAAATCCGATTCGGAATCGATGCGCTTATTCTTGAAGGAAGCGAGGCAGGAGGACACATCGGCCATGTTTCCCTGGTCATTCTCTTGCAGCAGGTCCTTTTTAAATTCGATCAGGTTCCCATTTTCGTAGCCGGCGGGATTGCAACAGGCAAGATGATTGCGCACCTTCTGTTGATGGGTGCGGCTGGTTGCCAGCTCGGCACAAGGTTTGCGATGAGTGAGGAGTGCACCGCGCACCCAAATTTCAAAAAGGCTTTGATGAGGGCCCGCGCCAGACAGGCCATTGCCACCCCACAATATGATTCCAAACTCCCCGTGGTGGCTGTCCGGGCCATCAAGAATAAAGGGACAGAGGATTTCGGCAAGCTTCAGTTGAGACTCCTCGGAGAACTTGAAGAAGGAAAGATCAGCCGGGGAAAAGCTCAGTACGAAGTTGAAAATTTCTGGATGGGCGCGCTTCGAAGGGCAGTGGTCGAGGGGGATGTTGAGCATGGATCATTAATGGCAGGGCAGAGCGTAGGG
>JAGXSW010000127.1 GCA_018333715.1 Syntrophaceae bacterium
TCCAGCAACTGTGGCAACAGCATAAGAAATGCCTTCATGATCGATGAAAAATCGCTGTGTTGCAAATCAACTCTGAATTGACACTCAAATTCAATCGTGATATCCTTTCCCTGTGGGGTTGCTCCCATATTGCCCTCCTTCTATGGATTTTGTTTTCGACGAAACATAAATACCATATTGGAGGGCAATTACTCTTACTCAGGTCTCCTAAATTCTACGTTACTAATATTTTATCAATGCCTAAGGGACACACTTAAAAAACCAGGTGGCATCCATAAAAAAGTGGGCTGATTTCGATTCGGAATTCGCCTGACTGCCGCAGGCAGGGATTGCGGATTGAAAAACCCAAAATCTCAAGCCGGATATCTGAAATTAAATTGTTTGGAATCCTTTTTAGACTTTAAACCAGCGGCGTTGGAGACCGTAGTAAAGAATCAGCCCAGCTAAATAAGCTGCTCCCATGTTCCACATGGCAATGCCGGCAGTGACGAGGAGAACAAAAAGGTTATGTTTCTTCAGTTTGATATCTTGGACGACTAATGCCAGTTCCACTCCGGCAAAAAAGAGAATCACGCCCAGAATCGGACGAGGGAAAATCTGAAAGAGGAGAGCCACAGCATCACTCAAAAAAAGTCCTATGAGAAGAACCATCACGCCCAGGATGACTAAGGCCCCTCCTGTTCTGGCTCCGAAACGAAGATGGCCGGCCATGCCTCCTGCCCCATGACACATCGGAATCCCACCCATGAAGGTGCTGATTAGATTCATCACACCGTGATCGATGCTAATGGTTTTGACTGTCACCTTTCGATCTGGGAAATGATAATTATTCTCTGCAACCGTTGCGATAATCGCATTTCCGAGTGTGAGAGGGGCCTGAGGAAGCCCCAAGAAGATGAAACCAGAAAAAAGCTCTTTCCATGATATTTTTCCGAAGGTCAATTCGGGCATTCGAAATCGAATGGAGAGGTGAGAAAGTTCTCCAATGAGATTGGGGTTTTGGATTAAAACCAAAATCGCTCCATAACCTAAAAGAACCAGCATGGCAGGGAGCCTACGATTATTGAGAAGGAAGAGGGTCAGCATCACTCCCCCGAAAGCAAATAAGGGCTGATTCTTCATCAGCCCCAATCCCTCCACAACAAAACTCAGACCCAATCCCAACATGATCCCCCGCACCACCGGTTTTGTGGTGATCTTTTCAATCCAGGTAATGGCGCCTGTCAGTCCCATCAGTAGCCAGAAGAGGCCCGTAAATATTCCTGAACCCCAGATCATTCCGGGAGTGATGCTTCCGGACCGGGCAATGGCCATTCCGCCGATGGCCTTCATTGGTTGAACGGGAATAGGCGTTTTAAAATAAAGCCCCACAAAGATCTTGAAGAGCCCGAAGGCGACGAGAATGCCTGCCGGATCCATCTTATTAAGAGTGATGTATCCCACAACAAACGGGATTAGAGTCCCCAGGTCACCAAAGGCCCCGGCGAGTTCCATCTTGTTGTAATCATTGCCCCAGAGTCGCATATAAACCCCGTCATTCGTGTTTGTGATCTGTGACTTGTATCATTTCTTAGGATAAAATTTTTAAAACGACCTTTTCTGAAATTTTTGTTTAACCCTCTTCTCCGCAATCGCCTGCAGTTCCTTGAAAAGGGAATCCGCTCTCTTAACAAAGGCCTTCGCTTTGGGGGGCAACTGGGCTCCTCCGCCTTCTTTGCCACCCAATTTTGTTTCAACGATTTTAAATCCAGCCCGTTGTTCTATCTTCTGAATGACACCCCACGCATGCCGATAGGACATCCCAAATTCGTCGGCCGCCCGTTGAATGGAGCCCAGCCGATCGACCGCAAGAAGCAAGGCCGTTTTGCCGCCTCCGAGAACAACTTCTCCTCTATTTTCGATCCAGAACTTCGCTTTGATTTCCATCGCAGGTCTCCTTTTTAAAAAAAGTCGATTTACGATATGCTAATAAAAGCATAGTGTCAAGTGAAAATTCATATTTAAAAATTTATATTTCCCTGTATCTTCTCGGTAGCGTCCTGATTTACTCGGGACGGACTCCTTCTCGGTAGCGTCCTGATTTACTCGGGACGGACTCCGCCCTCAATAAATGAGGACGCCACATATATTATAAAATTCTCTTTCATAACTGAGGGGATATATTTCCCCCCGGAGGGGGACAGAAGATTAATGTGGGGGGGGAAACCCTTGATTTGAATCCTCCATTTCTTTTAAGATGAAGGGGATGAAAGGCTTCTTTAATCGACTGCTCCGAATCGATCTGTCGAAGAAAAAGACGACGGTCGAACCCATTCCTGATTCGATTCTTCGTTCCTATCTGGGCGGAAAGGGGTTGGGCTCTTATCTCCTCCTTAAAGAAAATCCGCCCCATGTAGACCCTCTTTCACCGGAAAATCATCTGATCTTCACTCTGGGTCCGCTGGCGGATGCTCCTTTTTATGGCTCCAGCCGTTTTGCCGTCTTCACCAAATCGCCTCAGACAGGGATCTATTCGGAGTCTTATTCCGGAGGGAAAATCACTCACTCTTTCAGCCGAACGGGTTATGATGCCATCATCATTCAGGGGAAATCGGAGCGTCCTATCTTTCTTGAGATCAGTGATGAAGGGGTCCTCTTTCATTCCGCTTCTTCTCTCTGGGGAAAAGACACTTACGAGTCAGAAGAGGCCATTCTTAAAAAGATTGGGAAGAAGGAGGCCGGGGCGCTGGTCATTGGCCCTGCAGGAGAAAACCTTGTCAAATTTGCCGTGATCGAAATCGAGCGCTGGCGTTCCCTCGGAAGGGCGGGAATCGGCGCTGTCATGGGGTCGAAGAAGTTAAAGGGAATCGTTTTCCACGGCAAGAAGCGAAGAGAGGTGGCCGACCTTTCATCGCTGAAAAAGTTGGCCAAGGATTTTAAAGATCGTGTCAAAGACAATCCGACCGTCCACATCTACAAAAAGTATGGGACTCCCATGCTTGTTTCCATCATGAATACGATCGGGGCCTTTCCCACCCAATACTGGTCGAAAGGAACCCTCGAGGGATGGGAAGGGATCAGTGCGGAAAGCCTGATGGAACGCTGCGAAGTCACTCCCTCAGCCTGCCCTCACTGCTTTATGGCCTGCGGAAAGATCACTAAAGTCAAGAAGGGAAGACATCGGGGCCTTCGTATCATGGGTCCTGAATATGAGACCATCTATGCCTTCGGGGGACTCTGCATGGTCAAATCCATTGAAGAGATCATCTACCTCAACGACCTCTGCGATCGCATGGGCATTGATACGATCACAGCAGGAAACCTGGCCGCTTTTGCCATTGAGGCTTCCCTGAAAGGGAAGATAAGGGACAAACTCCGTTACGGGGATGCCGATGCAATCGCTGAGATTTTAAAAAAGATTTCCTGCCAAAGAGGCGTGGGAAGGATTCTATCGGAAGGGGTTCGCCATGCCGCATCCGTCTGGGGAATGGAGAATGAGGCGATCCATGTGAAGGGACTGGAGCCTGCGGGCTTTGACCCGAGGGTATTGAAGGGAATGGGGCTGGCTTATGCCACTTCGGACCGGGGAGCCTGCCACCTGAGAGCCACCTTCTATAAATCAGAACTTTCGGGACAGATCGATCCTGACCAGATCAGTGGGAAAGCCCGTCTCTTCATCGATTACGAAGACAAGATGACCCTTTTTGACGCGCTCATCCTTTGCCGGTTTTATCGGGACCTCATCACCTGGGCCGACCTTGAGGAGATCCTTCGCGCGACCTGCGGCCTTTCCTTGAAAAAGAAAGGTCTGAAAGCCATCGCCTCCGGGATTATTAATTTGGCCAGGAATTTCAACCGGCAAGAAGGAATGACGAAGAAAGATGATAAACTCCCCCGCCGGTTTTTCCGGGAAGTCCTTCAGGGGACAGGAAAAACCATTCAGCCCGGAGAGCTGGAAGTCATGCTGAAGGAATATTACCAGCTAAGAGGATGGGAATGATACGCTTCCGAAGCCTTAAGAGTAAAATCATTCTCAGTGTGATCATCGTCGTGGTGGTCATTGAAGGGATTTTTCTCTATCTCAACATTAAATCCCTGTCTCAGCAGATGATCGAAAAAACCGAGGAGGAAGCCTTCAACCTCAGCGAAACCATCCGGCTGAGCATCCGTTATGCGATGATCAAAGACCGCAGAGACGAGTACCAGCGTATCATCGACGACGTGGCCCAGCAAAGGGGAATTGTAGAGGTCCGGATATTCAACAAGGCCGGGGAAATTACCGTCTCTTCGGATCGGACGAAAGTGGGAACGGTCGTGGATATGAAGGCCGAGGCTTGTTATGGATGCCACAGAGAAGACGAAGCCAAGGTGCTTCTTCCATCGGACAGCAAGACCCGGGTCTATCAAACAGAAAAACAGAGGCTTCTCGGTCTCATCAATCCCATCTACAATGAACCCTCCTGCTTCTCTTGTCACCCGAAAAACATCAATGTCCTGGGAGTTCTGGATACGATGATCACTCTTGAGGAATTTGACAAGGAAAAACTCCAACTCTATAATCGGATGATACTTTCGGGCATCATCAGCGTTGTGGTCCTCAGCTTCTTTTCGAGTTTGCTCCTCACCCGTTTTGTCAACCGGCCCATCAATAAGCTTCTCGCCGCTACAAAGACGGCGGCCCATGGCGATCTCGATCAAAGCGTCCGCATCAAGTCACACGATGAATTGGGCGAACTTACCATGTCGTTCAACAATATGATCTCGGAGCTGAAGTGGTCTCGGGATGCCATCGCAGAATGGACGCAAACCCTGGAACAACGCGTTCAGGAACGCAACCGGGAGCTTCAGCAGGTTCAGGATCAACTCATCCGGGCCGGCAAGATGGCCGCCCTTGGAGAACTGGCCGCAGGAGTAGCCCATGAGATCAATAACCCCCTGACCGGTGTTTTGACCTTCAGTTCTTTGATGCTGAAGAAAACGGATGAAAACCATCCCTGGAAAAGAGATTTGGAGAACATCGTCCAGCAGACGACCCGGTGCCGAAATATCGTGAAGGGGCTTTTGGACTTCGCCCGTCAGAGGAAACCTTACAAGAAAGAGTCCGATATTCATTTGCTCATCTATCGAACGCTCACCCTTGTCAAAAATCAGGCCCGCTTCCAGAATATAAAGATGGTGAAGGAATGTAAGGCTGGTATGCCGATGCTCTTCGTCGATGGAGATCAAATCCAACAGGTTTTTATGAATATCATTATCAATGCCGCCGATGCAATTGGGGAAAATGACGGCACCCTGACCATCAAAACAGATTTCCATCATGGCATTGCCGAGATCTCTTTTGCGGATACCGGGTGTGGCATTCCCAAAGAACACCTCGATAGACTCTTTACGCCTTTTTTTACAACGAAGGAGACGGGAAAGGGGACCGGATTGGGGTTGGCCATCAGCTATGTAATCGTTCAAAGCCATGGGGGCGAAATCGAAGTGGAGAGCGAGGTGGGGAGAGGGTCAACCTTTCGAATTAAACTCCCGATAGAAAAGCAGGATGGGGAGACGAGGCGATCGGGAGATGAGGGGAAGGGATAGATGCTAAAGTCATTATTCATTATTTAACGTTCTTCATGAATTCGTCCATACGAATTTTGGCTTCTTCTTTCCCGAACCCAATCGCTCCCAGAAGATAGGCCCCCCTTTGAGCCACAAGGACCTCTCCCCGATCATCATCTTTCCCTCTTAACGTGTTTGATTCGGATTGATAAACTTTTCCTTTCCTGGCAAGGTCGTCCCTGAAATGTTTTAAAGCGTTTATCGCTTCCTGAGAATTCTTAAAAACAGCTATGAAGAGTTTAAATTCTTTATCTTCAGTTTTCGCTTTATTTTTATCCTTAACCTTACCCTCAACCTTATCTGTATACGTTCCCTGGAACCCTCTGCCCAAAAATTTGCGCCCCAATAACCCCTCCGGGAAATATTGGATAGAACCCGGTTTGAGGCCTTCCTTTGAAAAAAAACCGATCTCCCTTGGGGGCGGCGAGCGATCGGGGATCTTTTTGGAAATGAGCAGAGACCAATCTCTCAAAAGGTCCGGATTTGATTCCGTGCCGAAGAGCATGACAAAATATTTTCCTTTATAAAAAAAACCCGACTGGTCCTCAAAATAGGAGTCCGGCTCTGCCCTGCCCGGGCGATCGCCATTTCTAAATCTTGAGAATATTCCAAAGGCATGAAGCGCGCTTCCCATATCATAAATGTCCAGTTCGATCTGATTCTCTTTATCCTTTCGGTTCTGATAAAGGGCGAAAACAGACTTCTGAAAACCGTACTTGAAAAAGAGCTCTGCCTGGCCGTTGATCCGCTCAAAGAGCGTCTTCTTGGTGTAGACCCGGGGGCCATCGACCAAAATCCATCCCTCCGGCAGATCTTTTTGTGGAACGAAAGACTGGAGTGAAGTCGCTCCTTCAGACAGGCTGCTCCAGGTCAATAAAAATAAAAAAAGAAAAAAGACGGTCGTTTTCATGTGGATCATGTTGTAAATACATCGATTAAAAAATCCCTCCTACCCTCCCTTTGCCTAATGGAGGAATTACCCCTTTTTGGCAAAGTCGAATAGACCCGACCACGGGAGGGGCCAGGGGAGATTTTCCGATGTCTGTTTCAATTCAATTATGAAAACCTTAGTAATCCCTGTACTAACTTCATCTGCGCCTTTATATTAATCCCTCTTCTGCAAACCACAGAGCAGGAGGAACAATCCGAGCAGATCTCAATATTTTGTGCTGACGTTCTTTCCTCTAAAGCCTCCTGGATGAGTTGATCCTTTTCATAACCCTCGCGATACATGACGACCCTTAACAGTTCCTGATGGGAAACCCCGTGAGGACATTCTCCACTGCATCCCCCGCAAAACGTACAGATCCTTCCCTGAAGGAAGCCATGATATTTCTTCAATTCATCGATGTTCTGCTCCGTCAGCAACGTTCGCATGACAGCGGCACACTCCTCAATCTCTTCGATGGTGGTGACTCCGGGCACAGCGCAGGATATGTTCTGATCCATCAGCGCGAATTTGAGGGCTGCCTGGTGCGGGTTGAGGCCTCCCATCTTCTCTTTCTTATATCCCCCTACCTGGGTCTTCATGGCCACAATCCCTATTCCCGACCTGGCGGCAAGAGCGACCGCCTCCTTCAAATTCTTTGAATGGGTAAAATTGTAGGAGACGAGCGCCACATCATGAGTGTTCGATTTCGACGCCTCTTGTAAAAGGGAAGCCATGGAGCTGTGAGAGGAAAACCCGGTGAACCGCGCTTTTCCTTCCTTTTTCATCTTCGTCATGAATTCGAAAAGTCTCGGGTCCGATACTTCTTTCGTCGAATGAAGACTATGCCAGATGAGAACGTCGATATAGTCGGTCCGAAGCCTGCGAAGGCTTCTCTCCACAGAGGCCCTCATCTTCTTTTCATCGCTGTCATGAACTTTTGTCTGAAGGAGGACCTGTTGGCGTTTCCCTTCGAAGACTTTTCCCACCATCTCCTCATTTCGTCCTCCCATGTAGCAGTCTGCGGTATCGTAGAAATTGATCCCAAGGTCAAAAGCTCGAAGCAGCACTGACGGGTCGCTACAATTCATCACGCCCATGCTCACAGCCGTCACCTTTAATCCGGTCTTGCCAAGGGTTCGATATTCAAGATTCGGTTTCTTTTCCGCATGGGCAGATGGAAAACCCCTCCATAAATGACTCCCCACAACCCCCAAAAAAGCCGATGACAGGCTCTTCATGAATTTTCTTCTTCCCATCTTTTCTAAAGCCATAGATTTCTCCCTTTGCATTAAGGTTATTAAATGATAGTCTGCCTTTCCGATTTAAACACCCTCGACGAGTGAGTAGCCTGGTTTTTTCCAAGATTCGACACCCCCCGAAAGGCATTTACTGTTTTTATAACCCATCTCTATGAATTTGGCCGCCTGACCGGCAGCCGTCTTTTCATGGGGTCAGCCTCAGTTGAAGACAATCTCCTGACCTTTTGCAAGGGAGGAAAGCCTGGATTTGAACTCATTGAAAGAAATGGCGCCCTGGAGCGGCATCATCTTAAATTCCGCCTCGTCTTCGTAGGCGCAGACAAGCAACGCCTCTCCTGCTTTTAACCTCTGATGAACTTCTTCTGGAGTGATGCGTTTAGGCTCTGCCACCATATTTCCTTATCTCCTTATATCCCGTTTTCTCTATTATTTTATCTCTCACCTTTTCAAATAGCCAATATTTTTTAAATGAGGGACAGCTTCACATTTGAGCTTAAGTTGATTTCATAGGCATCCCCTTTATCGTAGACCTGAGGACTGTATTCGATGACCAGTGTGTCTTCCAAACCCTGGAAGAGATGGCCGCAGCGGGGCTTCACTCTAATCTTATCCCCTTTTCCAAGGATCGTTTCTTCCTTTTGAAGCGTATCCATATCAAGAAATAAGGCTTTTATCTTTCCTTGAAAGACATAAAAGATTTCTTCCTTCTTTTCATGGTAATGGTTGCCCCTTGAAAACCCTTTTCTGATCTGAAAAGCGGCTATATGATGCATTGTCTCCTGATAGGCAATCTGTACGAACTCCCCTCTTTCCTCTTCCCACCTCTTTGCTCCAGGAATTTCTCTTGTGTCAGGCAGTCTCTCAATGATCACTTTATTCATAGCGATGCTCGCTTGATTACTCACCTGCCTGCCGCAGGCAGGGATTCCCAAAAATGATTACAGAGATTTATTAATCAGTCCATAATTGAATAGACGTCTGATTAACCCCACCCCCACCCTTCCCCTCCCCCTGAAGGGGAGGGAAATCTTTTTGTTCCTCCCCCTTCAAGGGGGAGGTTAGGAAGGGGATGGGCATTTGCCGAAGCAGTATTTTCTTCTTAATTATGGCTTCATTAGTAAGTTGGGTAGCCGGCTTGTTTCCAGGCTTCAACACCGCCAGCAAGGCACTTCACATTTTTATATCCCATGTCTATATACTTTACTGCCTCACGGGCAGCGCTGGCCTCTTTGGTTCAGGCACAGTAGAAGATTATTTCCTGATTCTTAGTAATGGATGGATCTCTCAATTTAAACTCCCCGTGTGAGATCGCCCCTTCTAACCTCACCTTCTTAAACTTCTCCTCATCTTCGTAGGCACAGACGAGAAGGGCTTTCCCCTCCTTCACTTTTTTATGAACTTCATCTGGAGAAACTCTTTTGGGTTCTTCCATCACATTCCTCCTGGATCAACATAGTTATTTATAACCCACACTCCCATGAAAAGCATCTTACCATTGAATATGATGATCTCGTAAAAAGGCTTCTGTGTCCTGGTTTTGTCATTCTGGCCCCGTACCAAGTACAAGGTAAACTCCAGCCGAAATCCAGTGTTTTCAATCAGTAAAAAATTTCCTGGACTCCGGTTTTCACCGGAGTGACGACTTTTTGCGGGTTTATCAAATATTGATTATTCAAATGTTTTGAATTATGATGCAATCCAGAGGGATAAATCATGGCGGAATATACGGATCAACATGCCCGGGCAGGGTTGGATGCTCCCCTTCCCAGGATTGAGTGTTTCGAGAATCAATATAAGAATTACGAGATCACCATCTCCATCCCGGAATACACCTCGGTCTGCCCGAAATCAGGGCTTCCCGATTTTGGAACGATTACTATCCGATATATTCCGGATAAGTGGTGTGTGGAATTAAAATCTTTAAAGGAATATATCCTCGCTTACCGAAACCTGGGAATCTTCTACGAAAATGCGGTCAATCGAATCCTCAGGGATTTTGTGAGCGCTTCCAAACCGGTTTGGGCGAAGGTGACCGGTGAATTCAATGTTCGGGGAGGAATGAAGAGCACGATTGAAGCCTCATATCCTTCGGCCTCCATCAGAAAAAAGGCCAAGTAATAACTTTACAATTTTGTCATTCCGGACCTGATCCGGAATCCAGTCTTTTCCATCTGGATTCCCGTTTCCACGGGAATGACAACCTTTTACGAAACCATCATTATGAATCAAAAAATGAACAAGGTTCTCTTTCTCTGTACCGGCAATTCCGCACGGAGCCAGATGGCAGAGGGGTTGATGAGGTTTCTCGGTCAAGACGGTTGGAAAGTTCGGAGCGCAGGCATTTTCCCATCCTATGTTCATCCTCTGGCTTTTCGCGCCATGGAGGAGATCGGAATCGATATCTCCGGACAGACCTCCAAATCTACGGATGAATTTCTCAACGAAGAGTTCGATTATATCATCACCCTCTGCGACCATGCGGCCATGGCCTGCCCAAATTTTCCCGGTCAGGGGAAACGGGTCGCCTGGTCCTTTGAAGACCCTGCCGCCGCCATTGGAACGATTGAAGAAAGGTTGGCGGTGTTTCGAAGAGTGAGGGATGAAATTAAGGCAAAGGTCGAAGAATTTTTGAGATCAGAATCATCTTAACTGTTTAAAAGTCAACCTTTGTTCTCCCTCGCTTAAAGCCTTAAGATAGATTGAGGTCATCCCCATCCCTTTTTTAAAATTTGTATAGAAAATATAAACAAATGGCACGAATGACAGCGAATGACACGAATGGGAAACCATTCGTCACTTTTCGTGAAATTCCTTTGTAGTCATCATTTCCATCATTCGTGGGTGCCCTCTGGTCCTGATGAATTAATCAGCAACTCTTAACACTCCCGATCCTTGAATCTTTCCCTGTTTTAAAAGGAGAAGGGCCTGATTTGCATCCGCCAATTGAAATTCTTCAACTTCCGGAATAATGGGAATTTCAGCGGCCAGTGAGAGGAAATCCTCGGCATCTTTCCTGGTGATGTTGGCCACGCTCTTAATCTCTTTTTCATCCCAGAGGTGCCGGGCATAGTCCAGAGGTGGAATGGAATTTTTTTTTCGAATCACTGCCAATATCAACCTGCCTCCCTTTTCTAAAACGCTCAGAGCATTGGCCACCGTTTCTCCAACGGGAGTAAAATCAATAGCACAATTGAGCTTCCCTGGGGGTTGATCTTCCGGAGCGCCTGTCCAGGAAGCTCCTAACTTTCTTGCCAAATCCCGATGTTCTTCACTTCTTGTAAAAACGAAAACCTCACACCCCAAATATTTTGCCGCCTGAATGACGATATGAGCGGAGGCCCCGAATCCAAAAAGCCCTAAGGTTTGACCCTTTTTAATGCCTGAGAGCATCAAATCCCGGTATCCGATGGCGCCGGCGCATAAGAGCGGAGCGGCCTGAGAGTCAGAAAATATTTGAGGGATTAAATAGGCATAGTCTTCTGAAACCACTGTGTATTGGGCATAGCCCCCATTTGCATGGCATCCCGTGCCTTTGAAGTCCGAGCACAGGTTTTCATTCCCTCCCTGACAGAAATGGCATCTTCCGCAGGCCGAGTAGATCCACGCAATGCCCACCCGATCTCCTAATTGGAATCTTTTGACCCCTGAACCCAGGGCTGCCACCTTTCCAACCACCTGATGACCCAAGACAACAGGAAGTCTGGACTGAAGCCTTCCCTCAATCTCATCCAGTTCCGTGTGACAAACCCCGCAGACAGAGACCTTGACTAAAATCTCTCCGGGACCGGGAACAGGATCAGGCAGGTCCTCCATTCTTAAGGGCTTCTTTTCAATTGATGAAGTCTCTCTAAGCGCCATTGCCTTCATCTTGTGATTCTCCTTCTGAACCCATCCTATAACGCCCCATATGCCTTTTCAATCATTCCGACTCTTTAAGATTGGTTTTTCCAGGGCGCTCTTTAAAAAATAATCTAATACTCTCTTCGAGGTCTTCTCTTGTACCATTGAAAATCCATTCCGGGAAACTTTTCTCAGGCTGAAAAACGACCTCTCCTTCAAAAGCATCAACAGTATATCTGGCCATAAAATAACACCATCCTCAGCCTTAACCTTATGGGAAGCTCTAATAATTCCATATTCGTCACTCCCGCGAAAGCGGGAGTCCAGTGATTTCAAGCGTTTCTGGATTCCGGCTTTCGCCGGAATGACATTTTTAGAGGTAGCCTTATCTTTTAGTCCCTGAAACAACGCTTCCCAGGTGATTCCCACCTCCAACTCTCCACGATCCATCTTGCCTTTAATAAAATTAATGACCCTCGCCAATCGCAGGAGGGTGACCATATCGAGACGGTTAAACTCTTTTGTTTCGATGGGAAGTCCACTGGAGCGCCATTGGGAGAGGTTCGAGGGCAAAATGCCATCCTCTTTGCATCTCTGGAAAAGAGGCGTTCCTGGGACGGGATAATAGATGCTCGGGCCGACCAGAACCTTCTTCCCCATCAGGTAGATAAGGGTGTCCACCATCTCTTCGATGGTTTGATCAGGCATCCCCAGAATGGCATAGGCAATCACCTTCAGGCCAACCTCTTCGGCCTTCTTCAGAATTTGATTAAAATCTGTCCTCTCCCGAGGCCTTCTCATTCTTTCTTTGGTGGAAGGATCTGAGCTGACATAGGAAAGATTGACGGTATGAAACCCTGCTCTCTTCATCAATCCCAAAACCTCTCCGTCCAGAGAGGCAAAAGAGACGCCGTTCATGGCGGTAAGCTCAATATTCTTTTCTCCAAAAGCATCCATGACGAGTTTCATCAATCGTTTCGCCCGCTCAAGATCATAGGTGAAATTGTCGTCCTCGAGATCGAAGACCTCGATCCCATATTTTCTATGGCATTCTCTCATCTCCTGAAGGATATTCTCCGGATTTCTCACTCTAAAGGAAGACCCCATGACAAGATGGGTTGAGCAGTAAGCGCATCCATGAGGGCACCCCCTGCTCGTGATCAACATGGTGGATCTCTTCCCATTGATCCTGTATCGATCCGGATCGAGTAATCCTCTCTCCGGGAAAGGAAGGGAATTCAAATCTTGAATAAAATCTCGAAGGGGATGAATTCGCATTTCCCCATCGGTTCGATATCCGACTCCATCGATCCCTGATATTTCCTTCACCCTTCCCTTTTGAATCTGTTCCACGAGGGCTGGGAATCGGAACTCACCTTCTCCCAGGACGATATAATCGACATCAGGACTCCTCAGGACTCCCTCCGGTTCGCTGCTGACATGGGAGCCTCCCATCACGACCATATTCTTCTTGTTCCATTCTTTGATGATCCGGGCAACCTTAAGAGCTTCTCCATGGTAGGGGGTAAAGGAGGAGGAGATTCCGAAGAGATCCGCTTTCGAGTCCCCGATCTTTTTTCTAATCTCTCCCCAGCCCATTCCAAAGTGGTAATACCCTGTATAGAGTTTGAAAGGACTTCGGTCGCCAAAAGGATAGAGATCACGAAGGTAAGAAAGTTCAGAAGGGACAGGAATCGATTTTTTCTTCCCTGCCTGGCAATCGAGGATCTCCACTTCATACCCACGGGCCTGGAGTGAGGCCGCAAGATAAGCCAGCCCGATCGGCTGGGTCCGCATGGAGGTTTGATAAAAATCCAGAACAGGCGGCTGAATGAGAAGGATCTTCATTTCTTTACCCCGTTAGAAGTTCTTCGACCTTCCGACCGGAGGGCAAACAATGGGGCTTTAAACTCCGTATTTGCTCTAAAAGGAATGCTATATTTTCATCACTGCTGCAAGCCCTGTACCGTGCTGGTGCTGGGCTTCCTCTCAGGGTAAACCCAGGGCCATTTGTCCATTTCTGAATAGGGCTATTTAGCACTTGACAAATAAGTTGATCTCATCATAATATTATCATCCGCAGGGCAGAAAAGCCGTGGAGAAAAAGTATTCCAACTATCTTTTTAAATCAATTTGAATCTCAAAAAAAGGGGGTGATAAGACTAGTTCATGGATGGGCACCGGTTCCAATCTCATAACAATCTTTAAAAACTTTAAAAAGGAGGGTTCTATGAAGAGAATTTTTATTCTATCCATTGTATGTGCGGTGGCGATCTGCCTGGTCGCGGTCTCCGTACCAGCCCAGACGAAAAAAGAAGCATTCAAATACGAAGACAAGATCGGCGTGGTGAAGATCAAGAAAGGCGATCCCATCCACATCGCCGCCTGGATGGTTGTCGCAGGACCGGATGCTTCATTGGGAACCGATACCAAACGGGGTGTCGAGCTTGCCATTGAAGACAAGGGCGGAAAGATCCTTGGCTTCGCCGTTAAACTGTCCGTCCAGGACACCGGCTGTAACGCCGAAGGCGGGATGGCGGCTGCAACCAAATTAGCCGCTGACCCGACCATTGTGGCCGCCATCGGCTCAAACTGCTCAAGCGAGGCCAGACCCGGGGCCCCCATCCTCTGGAAGGCCGGCATTGCAACGGTATCACCTTCTAATACCGCGCCCTTCCTGACAGACCCCAAACGCGGCCCCGAGTATGACGGCTATCTCCGCACCGCTCACAACGATAAGGTTCAGGGAGCCGTGGCCGCAGAATATGCCATTAAACAGTTGAAGCTCAAAAAGGCTGCCACCATCCATGACGGAAGCCCTTATGCCGAACAGCTTCAGGCCGTCTTTGCCGAGAACTTCAAAAAATTAGGCGGCACAATCACTTCCCAGGAAGCCGTTGCTCCGACCGATACGGACATGCGGCCCGTTCTGACAAAGATTGCCACAGGCAAACCCGATATTATCTACTACCCCATCTTCATTGCAGCGGGCGGGCACGTCACCCGGCAGGTGAAAGAAGTAAGGGGGTTGGAGAAAGTTAAATTGATGAGCGCGGACGGAACCTTCTCGTCCGACTTCATTAAAGCCGCTGGGGATACGGCCGTTGGAATGTACCACTCCAGTCCTGATTTCTCCGCTTTTGGCGCCGGCTACAAGACCTTTCTTGAAAAACACCAGAAAAAATATGGTGAAAAACCGATCGCACCTTTCCATGCCCATGGTTATGATGCGGCCATGATCGTCTTGGCCGCCATTGAGAAAGTGGGCAAGACGGCTCCGGATGGCGCGCTCCATATCGGCCGTCAGCAACTCCGGGATGCCCTTTACGCAACAAAGAACTTCAAGGGGTTGACAGGAAATCTCACCTGTGGGGAGACTGGAGACTGCGCGGACCCGATGATCGCCGTCTACCAGATAACAGCCGATAATGTCAAAAAACTGGCTATTCCGGATAAACCCATTTGGTCGCCCGCAGTCGCGGCGCCGCCAGCCAAACCGGCTCCTGCTAAGGAAGCCCCTAAGAAGAAATAACCCTATTGCTCTAAGAACAGTGGCACCCTCTCCCCCCGCCTACTGGCCCCGGTCCCGACCGAGGGCGGGGCAGGCAGGCGATAGGGAGAGGGGATGGGTGAGGGGCAAATTGTCTAATTAGAGTCTGTCCATAAACTGCCCTTTCCGTCATGCCGGACTTGATCCGGCATCCAGAAGGTCTTGAAAGAACTGGATTCCGGCTTTCGCTGGAATGACGACCTTTGGGGAAACCGTTAGTTTATAAACAGACTCTAATTACTTATTTGTGCCGGTGTCGTAAAAAATAGGGGAAACCCTTATGCTGAAACGCTGGATAGAAAGAATTACCCCCACCGATGTGGTCATGTGGTTCATTGGAGGGGCGATTTTACTGATGATCTTCTGGGGCTCCACCGCCACTCTAACTGCAAAAACATACACGGTTCACCACTGGTTCGACTTCATCATCTTCGGCCTGGCTCAGGGAAGCATCTATGCCTTAATCGCCATGGGCTACACTATGGTCTATGGAATTTTAAGAATGATCAACTTTGCTCATAGCGAAGTCTTCATGTGCGGTCCTTATACGGCCTATTACGTTGCGGCCGCCTTTTATTCATCCGGTTTCCTCGATCAATATCCCATCATCAGCCTCATCATGATTTTTCTCGTCTCCATGGCCACTTCAACACTGGTGGCCATCCTTCTCGAACGGATCGCCTATCGTCCTCTCCGGACAGCGCCCCGCCTGATCCCTCTTATCACAGCCATCGGGGCCTCTTTCTTTCTCCAATACACCATCCGGGGACTCTATGGATCCGGTTTCCAGGCTTATCCCGTAGTAAATATCCTTGAGGGTGAATGGGCTTTCGGAGGATTCCGCATCCTGAAGTTTCAGGCTGTGGTCATTTTGGCGGCCGCCATCCTGATGGCCGCTCTCTACTCTTTTGTGCAACGAACCCGTTTGGGCAAAGCGATTCGCGCCGTTTCCGAAGATAAAGAGACCTCTTCCCTCATGGGAATTGACATAGATAAAATGATCGTTACGACCTTCGTCATCGGAGGCATGTCCGCCGGAGCCGCGGGCGTCCTTTATGCCCTGATGTTTAAGCAGGTCCATTTCTTCATGGGTTTTATTCCGGGAATTAAAGCCTTCACGGCAGCCGTATTGGGAGGTATCGGAAACATCCCCGGAGCCATGCTGGGCGGAATCTTTCTCGGTCTCGTGGAGTCTGTGGGACCGAGCCTCTTCCTCGATGGCTTGGGCATTGTCGCTCCTTACCAGTTAAAAGACGCCATTGCCTTCACCATGCTCGTCCTGGTTCTGATCTTCAGGCCCACGGGCATCCTGGGAGAGCGATTGGCAGTGAAGAAAGCCTAATAGTCAAATAGTCTAATCGTCGCATAGTCGGATAGTTAAAGAGTTAATGAAGATTAGAAGATCCGAAGATCTCGATAGTTGGAAAAAAGCAAGAGAGTTGGCAAATTTGATTTACAATTTAACGGATCAACCAAAATTTAAAAAAGATTTTCGATTGTGTGGTCAAGTGAGAGATGCAAGTGGATCTGTTATGCACAATATTGCGGAGGGTTTTGATTTGGGATCAGATCCTGAATTTATCCGATTTTTAAAAATATCCCGCCGTTCTTCCAGCGAGGTTCAATCTCAATTATATCTCGCTCTTGATCGGAAGTATATTACTTCAACCCAGCTCCAAGACGCTTATGAAAAGGCTACCGATGTTAAAAAACTGAACAATGGTTTGATAGCCTATTTACGTAAAACAAAAAAATAATTTTTGGCTATATGACTATCCGACTATTCGACTATAAGACTAAAGGACTATGAGACAGGCCATTAAAATCGGACTGATTGGCGGTGTGGTCGGAATCCTCCTCTCCCTCATCGGGATGGTCGAGGCTTTTAGCCAGCGTGACATCATCGCTCATGTCATTTCAATGGGCCATACCCTTCTCATTACTGTTGCCCTTTTTATGGGTTATCTCGCAGCCAAGCGCACACCCGGCAAAGGATCTCTTCGGATTCTTTCCAACAGTTTCCTCTCAGGGCTTCTCTTGGCAGGCATGTTAGCCCTGCTGGTGATGGCGGGAAGCCTCATCAATCTACGAAAGGTTTTCATCAATGCCTCCCCTCTTCTCTACAGTCTGCTCACCTTCGGCCTGGAAAAAGGAATCGGCGCTCTGCTCCTTCTCGTCATTGGAGCGATGAGCGGCCTGCTCGCAGGCATCTTTTATCTCTCTCCCGGGATTCTCCGCCGGGTATTGATCATTTCACTGGGAAGCATTGTGTCCGCAGGCGTCCTGCAGGATCTGCTCCGTCCTACTTTCGCCCTCTGGGGACCTCTTGCAATCATCAATGAATGGCTTTTTACGGCCAATGGCCTGACGGTTCAGGGCGCCATCGGATTATTCATTCTAATTGCCGCCTTTTCCCTCTTCTGGTCCAGGAAGGGAAGCGCTATTCAAACCGGTTTTCGACAGCTCCCCCCTGCTCCCCAGCGCATCTTAAAGATGGCCGGCATCTTCATCCTGGTCTTTATTCTTCTCATTCTTCCCCGGGTTCTCGGACTTTTCCTGAGCGAGGTCCTAACGATTGTGGGCCTCTATGTCCTCCTGGGCCTTGGGCTCAATATCGTCGTAGGGTATGCCGGCCTTCTCGATCTCGGTTATGTGGCTTTTTTTGCCATCGGTTCTTATACCGTAGCAGTACTGACCTCCCCTGAGCTGGGTTTCTTCAGCCTCTCCTTCTGGGAAGCCCTGCCCTTTGTGATCGTCATGGGAGTCTTTTCCGGCGTCCTCCTGGGCACCCCTGTCCTCAAGATGCGTGGCGACTATCTCGCCATAGCCACCCTCGGATTTGGAGAGATCATTCGAATTCTGGTCCTTTCAGACTTTCTAAGACCATGGTTGGGAGGAGCTCAAGGCATCGGTAAGATTCCCAAAGTTTTCATCGGAGGTTTTGAGTTCGCCGGACCTCAACAGATTTACTATCTCATTCTTGCAGGCTGTCTCCTCGTTATCTTCATCTCCCTTCGCCTGAGGGATTCCCGATTGGGTCGAGCCTGGATGGCGGTCCGCGAGGATGAGGATGTGGCTCAAGCCATGGGCATCAATCTCGTTGCCGCCAAGCTCCTTGCCTTTGCCACAGGCGCCGGTTTCTCCGCTCTGAGCGGAGCAATCTTTGCCACCAAACTCGGCTCGGTCTATCCTCACAGTTTCAATGTGATGATCTCCATCAATATCGTCTGTGTCATCATTGTGGGAGGGATGGGCTCGATTCCCGGGGTCATCGTGGGAGCCGCGGCCCTGGTCGGTCTGCCTGAACTTCTCCGGGAGTTTGCCGAATACCGGCTTCTTGTCTATGGAGCCGTCCTCGTGGCTATGATGCTGCTCCGGCCCGAGGGACTCTGGCCGGAGGCGTTGCGCCGCCGTGAACTTCACGGGGAAAAGGAAAATGAAGCCGAATCGGAATCGTCTCTGAAATTGAAATCAGGTTGATCAGAAGATAATATGGCCCTTCTTTTTTCGAAAAAAGTGACGAAACGCTTTGGCGGTCTGGTGGCCGTGGGTGACCTTGATATTGAAATCCGGGAGAAAAGCATCCACAGCATCATCGGACCGAACGGCGCCGGCAAAACAACCTTCTTTAATTGCATCACAGGCTTCTATCGCCCCGAAGAGGGAGAAATCCTTTTTAACGACCATTCTCTGGTGGGCCTCCTTCCGGACCGAATCGTTCGCCTTGGAATCTCCCGCACCTATCAGAATATTCGCCTCTTTCCCAATCTGACAGCAATGGAGAATGTCCTTGTCGGGCTCCATGGCCACCTCAATGCGGGGTTCTTCGGCATCGTGCTCAACACCCCTGCCACCCGGAAGGAAGAGAAGGAGGCGGCAGAAGAGGCAAGGAGGCTTCTAAAATTTGTCAACCTTGCCGGAAAAGGCGATTTTTTAGCCAAGAACCTTCCTTACGGAGATCAGCGCCGGCTTGAAATTGCACGGGCCTTGGCGTCCCGTCCCAATCTTTTGCTTTTAGATGAACCCACAGCCGGGATGAATCCGAAGGAGACGCAGGACATGATGGACTTCATTCAGCGCCTCCGTGATGAACTGGGGATCACCATCCTCCTCATCGAGCATCAGATGAGAGTCGTGATGGGCATTTCCGAAATCGTGACCGTTCTGGACTATGGAGAGAAGATTGCAGAAGGGACTCCAATCGAGATTCAGAGAAATCCAAAGGTGATCGAAGCCTATTTGGGGAGAGGAAGTACAGGAGAAGAAAGTCAGGCAGTCTCATAGTCAGATAGTCGCTTAGTCATTTAGAGCTTATCCGTAAATAATGATTGTTTGTAATATCCCCCTTTGGAAAAGGGGGATTTAGGGGGATTTGCCCAAGGTTGCCGCTTTAAATCCCCCCTCACCCCCCTTTGCTAAAGGGGGGGAAAGTTATTTGCGGATAAGTTCTTAGTCAAAAGCTTTAGTCCCAAAAGTTCCAAATGACCATACGGCGATGCGACTACGTGACGATCCGACTATCAGACTAAACGACGATAAGACAATAAGACCATACGACTAAGAGACTAAATTATGGCTCTCCTCGAAATTGAAAATATCCACACCTATTACGGCCATATTCATGCGCTCAAAGGAATCTCCCTTGATGTTAACAGGGGAGAGATTGTCACCCTGATCGGAGCCAATGGCGCAGGCAAGAGCACGATGCTCAAGACGACGAGCGGATTGCTCCGGCCCCGTCAGGGATCGATCCGTCTGAAGGGTGAAGATCTCACCTGCTATCGACCCCACGAGGTTGTGGCCAAAGGAGTGGTTCAGGTTCCGGAGGGGCGCCGGATCTTCGGCCGCCTGACCGTGAAAGAAAACCTCGAAATGGGCGCCTTTACCATCACCGACCAGCGCCTCATCGAATCCAACCTCGAACACGTCTTTCGCCTTTTTCCCAGGCTTCGGGAACGCCAGAAGCAGGTGGGAGGCACGCTCAGCGGCGGTGAACAGCAGATGCTGGCCACCGGACGCGCATTGATGGCAAGTCCGAGCGTCCTCCTGATGGATGAGCCTTCCATGGGACTGGCTCCTGTTCTGGTCGACCTCATCTTTGATACCATCCGCCAGCTCCATACTGATGGCACAACCATCCTTCTCGTCGAGCAGAACGCCCGTATGGCGCTCCAGGTAGCTAGCCGCGGTTATGTTCTGCAAACCGGCACGATCCTCCTCAGCGACAACACCGAAAACCTCCGGCAAAACGAGATGGTCCGCAAAGCCTACCTCGGCGAATCCTAAGTATCATCTTTTATCTTTCTTCTCACCTCTTTTTACGCAGTGTTCAATTTTTGTCAAAATGTACTCCGTTTTGACAGAATATCATTCTGCCATTTGCCCACTTTCGGTTAGTCCCAGATTAACCTTAGGAAAAACAAATAGTTATGAAAAACAGAGGACGGCCGCCTTTTCGGGCATATTTTTTGCTTCAAATAGAAGAAAAATAGAGTAAATGGGAGCAAATCAATGCCATTAAGTGAAAGAGATAACGTTCTCACTACGAATGAAGCGATCGAATATTTAAAGATCTCAAAGCCCACCTTCTTAAAGTATATCCGTCTCGGAAGAATCAAAGCGATCAAGGCTGGCAAGGGCTGGAGGATCCTGCAATCAGAACTATATCGTTTTTTAAGGGGAGAAGAAGAGATCAAATAAGGACCGAGGGAGAGTTCGAATCTCAGAGAATTGGCAAGCCGTTTAGAGTTGGAAGAAGAAGAGCTTTCGGATCTGCTTGATCTCTTTTTAAAGACCACCGCCTCTGAACTCATCGAATTGCAATCAGCCCTGAAAGAGAAGGATGCCCGGGCCGCAGAAAATATGGCTCATTCCATGAAAGGGGCGGCTGGAATTCTCGGGCTCCAGGAGGTCCATGACGCCTCCCAGAGAATCGAGACCGCGGCCCGAACGAATCGACTCGAAGGAATTGAGGCCGATATCTGGATCATCAAGGAGAAACTGGAGATGATCACTGACGCTCTGAAAAGGGGAAGTTAAAATGTCAAAAATCAGAATTCAAATGGAACTCATCCTGTTGAAATTGAAAATAACGCTTTTTTCGATTTTCCAATTTAAATGGAAGAGGATAACCGGAATTTTCTGATTGTCTTCAACGGTGGAGAGATGATGAAAAAGAAGATACTGGCGGTTGATAACCATCCCGTTGTGCTCAAGTTCATGTCCCAGTTGCTTGAAAAGGAAGGCCATCAGGCGCTCACCGCTTCATTGATCTCATCATGCCCCATATGGGTGGAGGAGAAGCCTACGACCGGCTCAGGGAGATTTCTCCGGAGGTAAAAGTCCTTTTTTCAAGTGGTTATAGCATTGATGGTGAGGCCTCGAAAATATTGGCACGGGGTTGTAACGGCTTTATTCAGAAGCCCTTTGATATCATGCAACTCTCTCAGAACATCAGGGCTATATTAGTCAGATAGTCGCATGGTCAGGTTGTCTTATAGTCAAATAGTCTTATGGTTATTTAGACTATTAGACTACGCGACGATGTGACTATTAGACTAAGGGACTACTTGTCAAAAAAGTCTTTTACCCTTTTGATGGCGCAGAACTCTCCGCACATGGTGCAAACATCTTTTTCACTTGACTTTCCCTCTTCGTGATATCGCCTCGCCTTCTCCGGATCAATCGAAAGTTCTATCTGTCTCTCCCAGTCAAAAGCCTTTCGAGCCTTCGCCATTCCAATATCCTGCTCAAGCGCCTTCTTGTTCCCTCGTGCAATATCAGCCGCATGGCCTGCAATCCGTGTGGCAATCACCCCTTCCCTCACATCCTCCACAGTAGGGAGTTTCAGATGTTCCGACGGTGTCACATAACACAGAAAATCGGCTCCGGCTTTGCCTGCAATGGCGCCGCCAATGGCACAGGTGATGTGATCATATCCCGGAGAGATATCAGTCACCAGAGGCCCCAGGACATAGAAGGGAGCTCCCTTACATAATCTCTTCTCTAAAATGACATTTGCTTCAATCTGGTCAAGCGGAACATGGCCAGGTCCCTCAATCATCACCTGAACTCCCTCCGCCCATGCCCTCTCCGTCAATTCTCCGAGAATGATTGTCTCCAGCACCTGGGGCCTGTCCGTTGCATCGACCAGACAACCGGGCCTCAATCCATCGCCAAGGCTCAGGGTGACATCATGTTTCCTGGCAATCTCAAGGACCCTGTCAAAATGTTCATAGAGCGGATTCTCCTGATTGTTATAGACCATCCATTCAATGAGAAAGGATCCACCCCGGCTTACGACCCCCAAAAGCCGATGACTCCGTTTCAGCCGTTCAACAGTGTTTCGGGTCACTCCGCAATGAAGGGTCATAAAATCAACGCCCTCTTCCGCCTGACGTTCGATGACCTCAAAGAGATCCTCAACCCTCATCCTGGCAAGAGCATTTCTCTTCCTGGCCGCTTCGATGGCGGCCTCATAGATGGGAACCGTTCCCACCGGGATGGAAGCGTGACGAATGATCTCCCTGCGGATGGCATCGATATCTCCCCCCGTGCTCAGATCCATAACGGCATCGGTTCCTGCCTGAATCGAAACTTCCAATTTCCTCAACTCTTCTTCGAGATCGATGTGATCGGAGGAGGTCCCGAGATTGGTATTTACTTTGATCCTGAGCCCTTCGCCAATGCCCAAAGGCTTCACGCCTCGGTGATTTCGATTGGTTGGAATGACAATCCGGCCGGAAGCGATCTTTTCCCGGAGCCGTTCTGTGGAAACGTCTTCGTCTCTCGCGACAATCTCCATCTCTTTTGTGACGATGCCCTGCTGGGCTTCGATTTTTTGAGTCATAACACTCCCTTCTTTCCATTAGTGAGTTGCGGGTGGGAAGCAGGACGTAGAAAAATCCAAAATGTTTCCTCTATTTTCTTCCACTATTATCCACCCGCTACTTTCATAATCTTATTGACCACCTCTATCGGGTTTCTTCCCAGCACACGGATCATGGGTTCCTTACCGATATCTCCTTCGTCATAGACGAAATCAGGAACGCGGTTTAATTTCCTGATGACCTCTTTCACTCCCCATTCCAGCGAAGAGCCCTCTTTCTCTTTCACCTTCTTCGGTTCGAGCCTTCGGTCAAAACGACCGATGAGGAACCCTTTTCCCTCCAGTTGCGTAACCTTCTCTTTTGAATAACGGATATTCATAGCTGACCGGTATTCAGGATTAAATTGCATGACTGTTAGAATGATGTTGGCAACGTGCCGGGAGGCGCCAAACTCAGGATCACCAAAAGTGGCCACTGAATCTTTGAATCGAACAATCCTTCCCGGAAAGGCAGCCACATCTGCCCACTCTTCTGCATAAGGGAGTCCATAACCTAAATTGGAAGAGACTTCCGGAATCAGATATCCCGCCTTCTCTTCTTTCAACATCTCCATTGCCCTCTTTAATTCCTCGATGACAGAATACCGCTCCATCTCCTTTAGAACATAAGCTGTCGGATGGGTGGGACCCGTTCCTTTCCCGAGGGTTAAACCGGCCCGGATCGCCATGGTGATAAAATTCTTTGCCATTCTCACCGCTCCCGGAACAGTCTCCCCTCTGGCCAGAAACGTCGCAATCGCTGAAGCAAAGGTACAACCGGTTCCGTGGGTATTTTTCGTTTCAATCCTCGCGCTTTCAAACTCAATATAGTCCTCTCCGTCGAAGAGAATATCGATCGCTTTTCCTTTTAGGTGGCCTCCTTTGATCACCACATTCTTCGCTCCCAGTCTCCAGATATCAATGGCCGCCTTTCTCATCTCATCGAGTGAATTCACTCGATGGCCTGTGAGGACAGAAGCTTCAAACAGATTTGGCGTGGCCACTGTCGCCAGAGGGATCAACCGTTGGATGACCGCCTTCTGGGCATCCTTTCGAAGCAGGTGAGCTCCGCTCTTGGAGACCATCACAGGATCAACCACCACTTTCTCCACGCCATATTGTTCAATCTTTTTAGCCACTACTTCAACGATCTCCTTGCTTGACAGCATCCCTGTTTTAATGGCGTCAGCGCCAATATCGGAGAGAACAGAATCGATCTGTTTCTCCACAAAAGAGACAGACACTTCATGGATGGCCTGAACACCTATGGTGTTTTGTGCGGTAAGCGCGGTGAGGACACTCATCCCATAGCCGCCCAGAAGGGTGATCGCCTTCAGGTCTGCCTGAATCCCTGCCCCTCCCCCGGAATCCGACCCGGCAATCGTCAATATTCGTTTCATTTCGGTCTCCTTATCTGTCCTTAATTTAGGGACCACACAAATGATGGTCTCATAAAAAGTCGAAAAATCCTAATGATCGTCATTCCCCGACTTGATCGGGGAATCCAGTAATCTCAAACACTTATGAAAACACTGGACACCGGTTCCTGCCGCAGGACCGGTGAGACGACTTTTTACGAGACCACAAAAACAAAAAGCCGTAACTCCAATGAATGGTATTACGGCTTTCTCCACCCTTTTTACCGCTTCCCTTCGCTGGAATTACCCGAACAGGTTCAGAGGGTCTCCTTGCCCCGCTAATGCGGGGCAAAGACTCTCAGCCCACGTGAGCTCCCCTAGCTATCTTATCCTATATTCTTACAAAAGAATCTGAAAATGTCAAATCGGCCATCAGCTATTCAGACTGGTAATGGAGAAGCCTGGGGTCAGACTTAAATATTGATATTTAAGGACAGAATGAAAGATTATTTTGTTTTCAAGGAGAGCAAGAAAAAATCTCAACAAGTCCAATAAGTCAAGCCTGACCCCGAAGATAACTTCTTTTTTTATCCCCAACTCAAACCAAAGGCATCCCTGATCAGTTCGATCTCTTCTCCTTTTTGCCTGAGAAGGATGGCTATGACATCAAACCTTGCCTTTACATCTTTGAGTCGCTTCTCATTTAAATAGTTCAGGGCAACTTTTGAAAGCTGTCTTTGTTTCCGAGAGTTGACAGCCAGCTGAGGTGGGCCAAATTCCGTGGAGGTTCGAGTTTTCACTTCGATAAAGACCAGAGCATCCTTTTCTTTGGCAATAATGTCCATCTCCCCCATTTTACAGACATAATTTTTTTCAAGGATGCGATATCCGTTCTTTTTTAAAAACCGTAGGGCAATCTCTTCGCCCTTTTTGCCAAGCGCCTTTTTGTCCATATTTTGCACAGCATTCAAATCCGAAATTCGAATATCGAAATCCGAAACAATTTCAAAATTTCAAAATCCCAAACTTGTTTTGAAAATTAGGATTTTGAGAATTCGTGCTTCGGGTTTAGAATTTTTCTCCTTATCTCCGATTCTCCCTATCTCCCCATCACAAATATTCTTTTACGCCCCGGAAGGTCTTCCGGTGGATTTCGCAGATGCCGAATCTCTCAATGGCCTTCCGGTGCTCTTTTGTCCCGTAACCTTTGTGTTTGGCAAAATGATATTGAGGGTACTTCTCGTGGCACTCCAGCATCATACGGTCCCGGGTTACCTTGGCCACGATGGATGCCGCCGCAATGGAGTTGCAAATCTGGTCTCCTTTGCGGATGGGCTTCTGGGGTACGGGAAAATGGAGGGTCTGATTTCCATCGATCAGAATAAAATCGGGGGGCAAGGGAAGACTACCAACAGCCAGGACCATCGCTTTCAAAGTGGCCTGGAGGATATTGAGGAGATCGATCTCCTTGTGATGGACTACACCGAGCCCGACGCCAAGGGCTTTCTGATAGATGTGTTTGTAAAGTTCTTCTCGTTTCCTGGAGGATATCTTCTTGGAATCAAAGAGCTTCTGACCGATACCTTCTTCCGGAAGGATGACAGCCGAGGCTACGACAGGCCCGGCGAGAGGGCCTCTTCCCGCCTCATCCACACCGGCAACCCGCCGGTAGCCCTGCCCATGGTACATCTTTTCGAAATAGTCCATGGGCTGAGCGGGAAGAGAAGGAAAAAGCATCGCAAAACCGATTGGAATGATGGAATAGTGGAATATTGGGTTTTTAAGATTCAGTATTTCTTCCCATCATTCCATCATTCCATCGTTCCATTATTCCATTTAATTTACCTGTTTCTTTTCGCCCCGGATCCTGGCCGCCTTGCCTTTCAGGCCTCTCAAATAGAAGAGCTTTGCCCGTCTCACCTTACCGCGGCTGATCACATCGATCCGATCAATTCTGGGGGAATGCATAGGAAAGATTCTTTCCACCCCTATCCCGTAGGAGATCTTCCTGACAGTGAAGCTTGACCGGATCCCTCCTGCCTTTTTGCGAATGACCACTCCTTCAAATGGCTGTATTCTCTCTTTTTCTCCCTCGATGATCTTCACGTGGACCCGGACCGTATCACCCACCTTGAATGGGGTGAGGTCCGTTCGTAACTGTTCTCTTTCAATCAGCTCTAACGGATTCATCTTACTCTCCCTTCTATTCGATGCGTTCGCCTAACAGCCGATCCAGGATGATGGCAACAGCTGAACGAACCGAGAGGTGATTATAACCTTTCCCTTCAATCGGCGCCAATACATAATCTGAACTTCCTTTAACCTCCAGGGTCAAACCCCATCCGGTCCCAAACAGAAGAAAAAACGGAGTTTCCCTAACCTCCAACAGTTTCCGAAACCCTCCATAACCAATACAATCGGGGTAAGGAGAGGCTCCGGTGGCAACCCTCTTGGCTTTCTTCTGATGGAGACGCGAAATTTCCTGATCCGCCTCATCAATGCTTCGGGACACCCGGACAAGGGAGAGGGCTTCTTTTCTCGTGGTATTATACACTGAGCCTGCCCCCTGCCTCCAATGGCTGGTGATCCTCTCCACCAACTCCACCTGGCTTTCAAGGGGAGTGATGATGAAAAAACCTCCCAGTCCGAACGTTCTCGCACAGCGGGAAATATCGTGAATATCGAAGTTGGTCACAGCGGTCGTGACCACCTCTCTTCTCCTGTCATAGACAGGATGGTGAACCAATCCGATGTAGAGATTAGAGGACATTTTCCAGAAAAATAGCCCCAATTATCTCCCTCTTCCCTGGCGCCTGCCTGCACGAAGCGTTTCGGCGAAGGCAGGGGAGAGGGGGAAACAAGCCATGTTCACCCCCACCCTCACCCTCCCCCATCAAGGGGGAGGGAATTCTTTGTTATATTTTCATCGTTTGAGGAAATGCGCCCGTCACGAAACATCCTTTTTTGATATCTCTTCCAGGATCTTTTTATCTTCCTCAGAAAGAGAAGCTTTGCTGAACAGATCCGGCCTTCTCATCCACGTTCGTCTCAGGGCCTCTTTCCTTCTCCAGAGAGAGATCGCATGATGGTTTCCCGAAAGGAGGACTTCGGGAACTTCATACCCCCTGAAACTTGCAGGCCTGGTATACTGGGGATATTCCAGCAAAGAACCAAAGAAGGAATCTTCCTCCGCCGACCGGTCCGACCCGAGCGCTCCGGGCAAAAGCCTTGTGACCGCATCGATCAGAACCATGGCGGCCAGTTCTCCTCCGGTCAGAACATAATCCCCGATCGATATCTCCTCATCGATGAAGAGATCCCTCACCCTCTCATCCACTCCTTCATACCTGCCGCAGAGAAGAATGAGGTGGGATCGTGAAGAGAGTTCCCTCACCATCTCCTGATTCAACGGCTTTCCTTCGGGAGTGAGATAGATTGTCCTGACCGATGGATCTTCTGATTTCACCTGTTCAATGGCCCGGGCAATGGGTTCCACTTTCATCACCATGCCCTGCCCTCCGCCATAGGGAGCATCATCGACGATCCGGTGCTTATCAAGGGCAAAGTCCCGGATATTGATCGTTCTCACCTCGATCAGCCCTTTTTTAATCGCTTTGGCCAGGATGCTCTCCTGAAAGGGAGAAGAAAACATCTCCGGGAAAAGGGTGAGGATGTCAAATCTCATCTTCCTCCTCCCACAACCCCTCCATCCGGACCACTGTCATCACCCTTCTTTGACGGTCAATGCTCTGGATCACCCCTTCGGTTGCCGGCAGAAAGATCTCCCCTCTCTTTCCCTCGACGACATAGATATCATGGGCGCCTGTTGGAAAGATCTTCTTCACCGTCCCGATCCTTTTGCCCTTCTCTGTCTCCACCGCCATCCCCAGAATCTCGAACCAGTAATATTCCCCTTCTTCGGGCTCGGGGAGGTCTTCTCTGCGGACGAGAATCTCCTTACCGATGAGACCCTCCGTCTCTTCGATCTTTTCGATCCCTTTCAATCTTAGGATAAGGCGTGGCGGTTGAGGGGTGACTTCCAGAACTTCAAAGGGTTCCAGTCTTCCTGAGTCGTCCTTGATGAAAACCTTCTGATAAAGGAGAAAGCGGTCGGGGTCGTCCCCGAAATAATCTACTTTGATCTTCCCCCTGACCCCATGGGGCTTGCCCACCCTCCCGATCGGGTAAAGAGTTTGCTCCATGGGTCTCTATTCGATGATTTCCAGGACAGAGCGTTTACCCAGATTGGCAGAAGCCGCTCCCAGAATCACGCGGATGGCCCTTGCCGTTCTGCCCTGTTTTCCGATCACCTTCCCCAGATCATCCTTTGCTACGGAGAGCTCGATGACCGAGGTCCTCTCCCCTTCGACTTCAGAAACCCTGACCTGCTCCGGATGGTCGACCAATGCCTTGGCGATAAACTCAATCAACTCCTTTGTCGTCATCCTCCCACCTCCAATTCGAGCAACCGCTCTCGGAGAGATCCCTGGAAATCAATCCTGGGAGAAAAGGCAATCTATTCTTTTTTGCCCTCCGCCAACTTCTTCGTCACACCCGAACGAATCAGAAGCTGACGGACGGTCGGGGTGGGCTGGACTCCCTTTTTCAGCCAGCCTATCGCCTTCTCTTCCTTAATTCGGACTTCTGCCGGATCTTTCCCTGGATCGTAAGTCCCTACCTGTTCGATAAACCTCCCGTCTCTTGGGGAACGGCGGTCTGCAACCACAATCCGATAAAAAGGCTTCTTCTTCCCGCCAAATCTCATCAATCTCATTGATGCAGCCATATTGCTTTGATCACCTCCTTTATCAAAAAATCGCATAGGGCAGAGAGTAGCGTCGGCATTTATTGCCGACGACCCCTTCGCCCCCAATAAATGGGGGCGCTACACAAAACCATGCGCTATGTGTCTTTATGAAAAGAACGGCGCCTGCCCTCTTCCCAATCCTTTGCCGCCCATTTTGGAAAACTGTTTCATCATCTTTCGGGTCTGGGCATACTGTTTTAAGAGTCGATTGACCTCCTGAACGCTTGTCCCGCTTCCTGCTGCAATCCTCAATCGCCGGCTCCCATTGATGATCGTGAAATTGATCCTCTCCTTGAACGTCATCGAGTTGATGATGGCCTCCACTCTGCCAAGCTCCCTGTCATCCACCTGGAGGCCTCCCATTCCTTTCATCTTTTTTGGAAGCCCGGGGATCATATTGAGGATCGATTCGAGCGACCCCATCTTCCGAACTTGCTGAAGCTGATCCCGGAAATCCTCCAGCGTGAAAGAATCCTTCCGGATCTTCTTCTCTAATTCTTTAACCTTCTTCTCATCAAAGGTGGCCTCTGCCTTCTCGATCAGGGTCAGGACATCACCCATGCCCAGAATTCTTGAAACCATCCGTTCGGGATGGAAGACTTCGAGGGCATCGAGCTTCTCCCCCACGCCGATGAATTTAATCGGTCTCTGCGTCACCGCTTTGATCGAAAGGGCCGCTCCTCCACGGGCGTCCCCGTCCATTTTGGTCAGGATGATTCCATCGACGCCCAGCCGCTCATTAAAACTCTTTGCGACATTGACGGCATCCTGTCCGGTCATGGCGTCGGCGACGAAAAGAACCTCTCTCGGCTTGATCTGGGTTTTGATTTCTCTGAGTTCAAGCATCAATGCCTCATCGATATGAAGCCTTCCAGCCGTATCGATGAGCATCAGATCGTATCCCCCCTTCAGGGCCGCATCCCTCGCCTTTAGGCAGATATCGAGCGGCATCTGCGAAGGCCCTGGGCGGTAGAAATCGACCTTCAACTCTTCTCCCAATTTTTGCAACTGCTCGATGGCGGCCGGCCGGTAGACATCCGCTGGGACGAGGTAGGGTCGTTTCTTCATCCCCTGGAAGTGGCGTGCCAGTTTGGCTGCGGTGGTCGTCTTTCCACATCCGTGCAGACCGACGAGCATGATCGGAACAGGAGGACTTCCTGAAAGTTGAATCCTCTGTTCCTGACCGCCCATCAGTGAAGTCATCTCCTCCTTCACGATCTTGATCAGTTGCTGAGCAGGAGTAAGGCTCGCCATCACCTCCTGACCGACAGCTCTCCCCTGGACAGACTGGATAAAATCCTTCACCACCTTGAAATTGACATCCGCCTCGAGCAGGGCCACCCTCACCTCTTTGAGGGCCTCCTGGATATTCTGCTCGGTTAACTTTCCGTGGCCTCGAAGTTTCTTAAAAACGCCATCTAATTTGGATGAAAGATTTTCAAACATGTCTTGTGCTCAAATTCGTTAAAGGAAGGTGATCAGATCGGGGAGCCCTCTTATCATTTCAGCTTTTCAAATTCCCCACCGGGAAGAACCCTCACCTTTCCTCTTCCTCCCGGTCCTCCTTTTACCTCTATACGATTCTTCGCAATATCGAAAATGATCTCCTCTCCGGAGACCAAATTGTCACCTTCCCATACTTTTGGGTCGCCGGTCAAAACCACCTTCTGATCCCTATTATAAAAGACAGCCTTCTGACAATTGGCGACCCGAAGCCCCTGCTGGATTTTCACATTCCCTCCGGCCACCACCCTCTCAATCCCCTTGCCATCTTCAAAGACCAGGGCCTCGAGAGAATCGGAATAGATGACCATATCCTTCTGCCGGGCCACCACATTCCCCCTGAAGACAATCAGATTCTCTTTGGAAAAAGTCTCCACCCTGTCTGAAGTGATGTCAATGGGCTCGCCCGTGTCCCCCAATTTGACTTCCCTGGATTCAGCGGGAGTCTCCTTTCTCAAAACCTCCCTTTCTTTCGTTGAGGGGAGGGACGGTATTTCTCTGGTCTCAGGCGTTGCAGGTGGGGGAGGGAGCGCCGCCATCCGCTTTTCATCCTCTGGTTTTGCCTCGACCTTTAACTCTTCCTTCGTAGGAGGCAGAGGGGAGGGAGCACGAAGTTGTCTCCCTTCCTCTTCGTATTTGACCAATGGCGCGGTCACTTTCCTGGTCTCTTCTTTTGGAACTGCTGGCTCGCCCGGCTTTTCAGCGGAAGGAGGGACAACCTTCCTCTCTTCCCTCCTTAACTCCATCTTATCCCCTTTCAGTAAAACCGGCTGTCTTCCCTCTTCATCGAATTTGGCCAGAGCAACTGTTTCAGCCTCTCCCTCTTTCGCATCCCCCTTCTTTTTGGGATCTCTGGCTTTTGCCTTTCGAATAACCGTCTTCTCCTTCTTGCCCTGATCCAGGATCGATTTGGCCTCCCTGTAATGGGAACTCTTCGGATATTCGTTGACAATTCGGGTGAAGGCTTCCCTTGCCTTCTCCCATTGATCAAGTTCAAGGTAGCTCTTTCCTAAAAGATAAAGCGCCTTATCCTCCTCATCCCTCCTCTGGAATTTCTCCAGTAATCCTTCGAACCTGGAGGCTGCCGCCGGATATTTGCCCTGTTTGTAATAGAAATTTCCAATATAGAACTCGTGGTCAGCCAGCTGCTTCTTGCAGGTCTCAATCTTTTCTTTAGCCTTATCGGTAAAGAGGCTCTGAGGAGTGTTGGCCACCAGGAATTCAAAATTGGAGAGGGCCTTTTGGGTGGGGGCCTGATCCCGGTCGTGGGTTCGCATCTGGCTGAAATAAGCCATACCGATCTGATATTGAACATAAGGGATTTCCTCATGGGTAGGACGGGTCTTCTTGAACTCCTCATAGGCGGCGATGGCTTCCACATAATCCTTCTTAAAGAAGTGGCAATCCCCGACCTTCACCTCTGCCCACTGGGTATAAGGCGGGCTATCCGGAAAGTTTGACTTGACCTGTTCAAATATATTTAATGCTTCGGAATAGTCCCTCTTATTGAACCGCTCCAATCCCTGCCGGTAGAGCGCCTCCGGATCTCCCTTGATCGTTTTGACATCCTTTCCTTTCCCGGCGCATCCGTTCAAAAGGGAGAAGAGAATGAAAAGGAGAAGGAGTGTTTGAATAACGGGTATCTTTTTCATCGGACCTTCTTTTTAAAAATCGCCTATTATTATGATAGGAAGGGGGGTTGATGTCAATATTAAAAACTTAAACCGTAATGCGTCACTCTTCCGTGGAAAATTACCGGCCTTCGGGCAGGCATGTTGGAGAAAATCTTATAGCGGAAACAT
>JAGXSW010000128.1 GCA_018333715.1 Syntrophaceae bacterium
CAGGAGAAGAAACTGAAATGGGAGAACGAGAAGAAGGCCATTTCGCGAATCCAGCAGATCAAGGAGCAGATGGAGAAGACGAAACAGATGATGAAGGAGGCTGAGCGCGAGGCCGACTACTCAAAATTAGCCGAATTGCAATATGGCGAGATGATCCATCTCGAAAAAGAGCAGAAACAGGAAGAGGAGAAGCTTACCGAGTTACAGAAGGCAGGGAAGATGCTCAAGGAGGAGGTGGATGAAGAGGATGTGGCTGAGGTCGTCTCAAAATGGACGGGCATCCCGGTCAAAAGAATGCTGGAGGGCGAGGTTGAAAAGCTCATCCGAATGGAGGAGAGGCTGGGGCAGAGGGTGGTGGGTCAGGATGATGCGATCGTTGCGGTTTCAAATGCGGTGCGAAGGGCAAGAGCGGGATTGCAGGATCCGAACCATCCGATCGGCTCCTTCATCTTTATGGGCCCAACCGGCGTGGGAAAGACAGAACTGGCCCGCGCCCTGGCCGAATTTCTCTTCGATGATGAACAGGCCATGGTCAGGATCGATATGTCCGAGTTTATGGAGAAGCATTCGGTGGCGCGGCTCATCGGAGCGCCGCCCGGATATGTGGGCTATGAGGAAGGAGGGTTTCTCACGGAAGCGGTCAGGAGAAGACCTTACTCGATTGTCCTGATGGATGAGATTGAGAAGGCCCATCCGGAGGTATTCAACATCCTCCTTCAGATTCTCGATGACGGACGGTTGACCGATGGCCACGGAAGAACAGTCGATTTTAAGAATACGGTCGTGATCATGACTTCCAACATCGGAAGTCAGTGGATTGTGGATCTTGGAGAGAAAGATTACGAAGAGATGCGGCGCCGTGTGATGGAGGCGGTGAAAGCCCAGTTCAAGCCGGAATTTCTAAATCGGATTGACGAGTTGGTGATCTTTCATAGTCTCGGAATTGAGGAGATAAAGGCCATTGTTGAAATCCAGGTAAAGAAGCTTGAAAAGAGGCTTTTAGAAAGGCGGATAGGCCTCAAGATGACTGAAAAAGCAAAAGAATTCCTGTCAAAAGAAGGATTCGATCCCGCATATGGCGCCCGTCCGCTTAAACGTGTGATTCAAAAGGAGATTCAGGATAGGTTGGCGATAAGGATATTGGAGGGCAAATTTAAGGAAGGGGATACGGTCACAGTGGATATGGATGGCAGGAAAGGGGAACTGGCATTCAAGGCATAGAGGCATAACTTAATAATTTTCTTGACATTAATCAAAAAAGGGGCTATACATACAGGGAAATTTTAGCGGGCGCCGATGTGTAAGGAGGAGGTTTATAGGCACGTAGCTCAGGGGGAGAGCGCTACCTTGACGCGGTAGAAGTCTGGGGTTCAAATCCCCACGTGCCTACCATTTAAACCGATTTATTAAGAAGTGGAAGATAAGTTATTGAGAAAAAAGACATTTTAACAAGAAAATTGGAGAGGCATCATTCATTATTTCCCATGGGTGATGCCTCTTCCATTTGAATTCAGGTAAAAATGGAAGAGAGAATTACAATCACATTTCCCGATAGCACAAAGAGATCGGTTCCGAAGGGAACGAAACTCTTAGAGATTGCTGACGAAGGGGCTGTGGCCGCACAGATGGACGGCGCCCTGGTCGACCTTTCAAAAAGGCTGGAAAGGGATGCATCGATATCTTTCATCTCGGTCAACTCCAGAAGGGGGCTTGAAATTTTGCGCCATTCCGCCGCTCATGTGATGGCGCAAGCGGTGAAAGAACTTTTCCTTTCCGTAAAGCTCACCTTTGGCCCGTCTACGGAAGGAGGCTTCTATTACGACTTCGATTATGAGAAGACCTTCACTCCACAAGACCTGGAGTCCATTGAAAAGAGAATGGAAGAGATTGTCAAAAAGGATGAGCCTTTTATTCGAAATGAAATTCCAAAAGATGAGGCGATCTTAACATTCAAAAAGATGGGTGAGGATTATAAAGTAGAGCACATGGAAGACCTTCCTAACCGCGTCTCTCTCTATCGCCAGGGTTCTTTTGTTGATCTATGCGAGGGACCACATCTTCCCTCAAGCGGGAAGATCAAGGCGTTCAAGCTCTTAAACGTATCCGGAACTTACTGGAAGGGAGATGCCCGGAATCAGGTGCTCCAGCGGATTTACGGGACAGCCTTTCCGGACCCACAGGGACTGAAAGATTATCTTCATATGCTTGAGGAGGCCCGTAAACGGGATCACCGGAAGCTGGGAAGGGATCTCGACCTTTTTAGCCTCAACGAGGAGGCCGGCCCGGGACTGGTGATCTACCATCCCAAGGGCGCCCTTCTCAGAACGGTCCTGGAAGATTTTGAGAGAAAGGAACACCTGAAGCGGGGCTATCAGATCGTCATCGGCCCCCAGCTTCTCAAACTGGATCTGTGGAAGCGATCCGGACATTTTGAAAACTACCGGGACAAAATGTATTTCACGAAAGTGGAGGACGCGGAATACGGGATCAAACCCATGAACTGCCTGGCTCATATGTTGATCTATAAATCGCAGATCAGAAGCTATCGGGATCTTCCTCTTCGCTACTTTGAACTGGGGACGGTCCATCGCCATGAAAAATCCGGGGAACTCCACGGGCTTCTTCGGGTCAGGGGTTTTACTCAGGACGATGCCCATATCCTCTGCCGCCCGGATCAACTGAACGATGAGATCTATGCAATCATTGAATTCGTCGATGACGTGATGAAAGTTTTCGGCTTCGAATATGAGATGGAGTTATCCACACGGCCGGAGAAGTCGATCGGAACTGATGAAGACTGGGAGAAGGCGACCCATGCCCTGTTCAACACCCTTAAGGAAAAGAGCCTCCCTTTTGAAATCAACGAAGGGGACGGAGCCTTTTACGGTCCCAAAATTGACGTGAAGCTTAAAGATGCCCTGAACCGGAGATGGCAGTGCGCCACGATTCAGGTTGACTTCGCCATGCCTGAGAGGTTCGATCTCACGTATGTGGGAAACGATGGAGAAAAGCACCGGCCTGTCATGCTCCATCGGGTGATCCTCGGGGCCATGGAGAGGTTCATCGGAGTGCTCATCGAACACTATGCCGGAGCTTTTCCGGTCTGGCTCGCCCCTGTTCAGGCCATTCTTTTGACGGTGACGGAAAGGCATATCCCCTATGCGGAGAAGGTCTATCGTCAGTTGATCCGGAGGGGGATTCGGGTTGAAAGGGATTTGAGGAATGAGAAGCTGGGATTCAAAGTCCGGGAGGCGCAGGTTCAGAAAATCCCCTATATGCTCGTGATAGGAGATAAGGAAGAGAGGGAGGAAACCGTCTCTCCACGCAAACGGAGCAGCGAAACGATTGGTTCAATAACCGCGGAGGAGTTCATCCGTCTGGTCGAATCGGATTATCCAAATTTGTAGGTGGAGAGTGGAAGGTAGAAGGTAGAAAGTAAAAAGTAAAAAGCAGAAAGCGGGAAGTGGAGTGTGGATGGTGGTTTAACTACTCACCACACTCTACGATCCACTCTCTAAGAAAAGGAGGTGGGGTTTATCAGCAGGGATGTGCGCATCAATCGCGAGATTCGGGCAAAGGAAGTCAGAGTCATCGACTCTGAAGGAAAGCAGTTAGGGATATTGCCACTGGTAGAGGCGCTTCGGGCAGCGGCCAATGCCGATTTAGACCTGGTGGAGGTTTCGCCGAAATCGGAACCGCCGGTCTGTCGCATTATGGATTTTGGAAAGTTCAAATATCAGCAGAGCAAAAAGGCCCATGATGCGAAGAAGAAGCAGGCGGTCGTCCATCTCAAGGAAGTGAAGTTTAGATCCAAGACAGAGGAACATGACCTGGAGTTTAAACTCCGGCATATCGAGCGTTTTTTAAAAGAGGGCAATAAAACCAAGGTCACCATTATCTTCAGGGGAAGAGAGATCACCCATTCTGACCTGGGGAAACAGATGATGGGACGAATTGCAGAGCAGGCGAAAGAGTGGGGGAAGATTGAACAGCCTCCTAAATTTGAAGGCAGGAATTATGTGATGATCCTGGCTCCCCTGCCAAGCCAGAAAACACCATAGAGTGTTATTATTTTCTCTCTCCCTTGACGGGAGAGGGGGGGGTGAGTATTGGGAGATCCCCCTCCCCTTAATCCCCTCCCGCCAGGGGAGGGGAAGTTGTGACAATAGGGAAAGTAATTTTGTTTTAAAAGGAGGAGATTGTGCCAAAATTAAAGACGAACCGGGGGGCGGCCAAACGATTTAAAAAGACCGGGACCGGAAAGGTGAAAGCGAAGAGGGCGTTCGCACGGCATATCCTGACGAAAAAATCGGCCAATAGGAAACGAAGCCTCAGAAGACCCAAGATGATCAGCGAGACGAATGTTAAAGGGATCGAGAAATTGGTTCCCTACCTATAATAAGTTTGAAAGCAATAAATGATGGACTCGTAAAAGGTCTGAAAATGTCCTTTTCTGTCATTCCGGCGGAAGCCGGAATCCAGTATTTTCAAATGCTTATTAATACCCTGGACTCCGGTTTTCACCGGAGTGACGAATTTTTACGAGATCATCATAAATGATTGGCGTAGGACAGGGCTTCAGCTCTGCGTCACGAAGCAAGCCTGAAGGCTTGCCCTACACTTCTTAATCAGGAGGATGAACTACGATGCCAAGAGTAAAAGGTGGACCAAAGACCAGAGCGAGAAGGAAAAAGGTCTTAAAGATGGCCAAGGGCTATGTGGGAGGACGGAGTAAGCTCTATCGGACGGCTGTGGATGCTGTCCACCGCGCCCTTGCTTATGCCTATCGGGACCGCAGGGCAAGAAAGAGGGATTTCAGGAGGTTGTGGATCACCCGGATCAATGCGGCGGCGAGGATCCACGGCCTTTCTTATAGCTGCCTGATGAATGCCTTAAAGAAAGCCCATGTCGAATTGGACCGAAAGATATTGGCCGATCTGGCAGTGAGCGACCCCGGCGCCTTTTTGAAGATTGTTGATCTGGCCAAGGCAAGCGGAGAAGTCCAAAAAATAAAAGCCTGAGGACAATGAACGTTAAACGATGAACCAAACCTATTGGAAGGATGGAATGATGGAATAGTGGAATAATGGGTTAGAAAAAAGTTTTCCTTTTGGTTTTGTCCAATATTCCATTATTCCAATCTTCCATTAATTCGGAATTTCGTTGTCCATCGTTCATAGTGCGTCCCACATGGGAGTCCTTTAAGGAAGAGAGCGTTGAAAGAGGAGCTTGAAAAGATTCGAGAGGAATGCCAGACCTTCCTTGCTCTGGCAAAGACCGGGCCGGAGATCTCCGACATCCGGGTCAGGGTATTGGGGAGGAAGGGAATCCTGACGCAACTTCTCAAGCAGCTGGGAACGCTTCCAGAGGATGAGCGAAAAGAGATAGGCCAAAGGGCAAACAAGATCAAAGAAGATCTGGAGGCAAGGGTTGAGGAATGCCTCCGGAGAATCCAGGAACAGGAGAGAGCAGAAGCGCTGGAAAGGGAGAAGATTGATGTGACCCTTCCTGGCAGGAGGATGATCTTAGGGAGAAAGCATCCCCTCACTCAAACCCTGGATGAGATCATACATATCTTCTCGCGGCTGGGCTTTGAAGTCGTGGAAGGTCCAGAAGTAGAATTGGACTATTACAATTTCGAAGCCCTCAACATTCCAAAAGGACACCCTGCCAGGGAGATGCAGGCCACCTTCTTTATCTCGGAGGATGTGGTTCTGAGAACGCATACCTCTCCTGTCCAGGTGAGGACCATGGAAAAAAAGAGGCCGCCTATCCGTGTGATCTGCCCGGGAGCGGTCTATCGGTGCGATTCGGATCCGACTCATTCCCCCATGTTTCATCAGGTGGAAGGGCTTCTGGTCGACAGGGGAATCACCTTTTCGGACCTCAAAGGGGTATTAAGCGTCTTCGTTCACCAGATGTTTGGAAGAGGAACCCAATTGAGGTTCCGTCCCAGTTTCTTTCCCTTTACGGAACCGAGCGCGGAGATCGACATCGAATGCTTTATCTGCGGGGGAAAAGGATGCGGGGTCTGTTCGAACACAGGATGGCTCGAAATTTTAGGCTCCGGCATGGTCGATCCTGCTGTCTATCGATTCGTGGGCTACGATCCTGAAGAAGTGACCGGCTTTGCCTTTGGAATGGGGATCGAACGGATCGCCATGCTCAAATACGGCATCAACGACATTCGTCTCTTCTTCACGAATGATCTGAGATTTCTTAAACAGTTCTGAGTATCACCCCCACCCATCCCTCCCCCCTCGAGGCCTCCGGCTCAGAAGAGCCTCTGGCTCGGAGAGGGGAGGGTGAGGGAGGGGGGGATTGATGAGATGGAAAAAAGATGAAGATCAGTCTCAACTGGCTCAGGGATTATGTGGATATCCGGATGGGGGTAAAGGAGTTGATCAACCTTCTGACCATGGGAGGCCTGGAGGTTGAGGCGGCCACACCTACGGGGCAGGGGTTTGAAAAGATCATTGTGGCTGAGATTCAATCCATCCGGAACCACCCCAATGCGGACCGCCTTTCCCTGGTCGAAGCAAAAACCCATCAGGAAAAATTTTCGGTTGTCTGCGGCGCCACGAATATCCGGGAAGGGCAGAAAGTTCCTCTTGCCCTGGTTGGAGCGAAACTCCCGAACGGCATTGAGATCAAGCGGTCTAAAATCAGGGGAGAAGTCTCCGAAGGGATGCTCTGTTCAGAGATCGAGCTGGGTTTGGGGCAGGAGGCTTCCGGGATTATGATCCTCGATCCCGATGCCTCTCTTGGCGTAAGCCTCGGGGAAGCCCTGGGATTGGCGGATACGATCCTCGATATCAGCATCACACCCAATCGTCCGGACTGGCTCTGTGTGATCGGAGTGGCGAGAGAGATTGCGGCCCTCACCGATCAGCGGCTCAAATATCCGGCCCTGTCACTATCTGACGCGGGCAGTGAGATTCACCGGAAAACATCCGTGATTCTTCTGGATCCGGATCTCTGTCCCCGATATGCGGCGCGCATGATCGAAGGAGTGAAAATAGGCCCCTCTCCGAATTGGATGCGAACCCGATTGGAGAAAGTAGGCATTCGCTCCATCAATAATGTCGTCGATGTGACCAACTATGTGATGATGGAGTGCGGACAGCCTCTCCATGCCTTCGATTTTGAACTGCTGGAAGAGGGAAGAATTGTGGTCCGCAGGGCTCGAAGGGGCGAGGCGTTTATCACGCTGGACGGAGTCAAGAGGGCTCTCGACGAAGAGATGCTGATGATCTGCGATGGAGTCAAACCGGTGGCCGTTGCCGGCGTGATGGGAGGGCTCAACTCGGAGATCAGAGCCGAGACCCGGACCGTCCTTCTGGAGAGCGCTTACTTTCATCCGATGAACAATCGAAGGACGTCTAAAAAACTCGGTTTTGAGACAGAGGCCTCCTACCGGTTTGGAAGGGGGATCGATTACGGAGGGTGTCTGAATGCGGCCAACCGCGCGGCCTCAATGATTCAGAAACTCACCGGAGGAAGGGTGGTTGAAGGAGCGGTGGATGCTTATCCGAAACCCATCCGGCCCGCCCCGATCCCTTTGAGCGTCACGAGTGTGAACCGGATCCTGGGAAAGGAGATTTCGACCAAGCAGATAAAGGCTTATTTAAAGAATCTGGAACTGGATGTTCGTGAGGAGGGCGAAGAGAGGCTGAGCGTAACCCCTCCTTCCTTTCGCGGCGATCTTGAGAGGGAGATCGATTTGATTGAAGAGGCGGCGCGTCTCGATGGATATGAGAATATCCCGCTCACCCTTCCGAAAGGCCCCCCTTCTTCCGAGGAGATGAGCCGGGAGTTGATCCTTGAACGGAAGACAAAAGATCTCCTCATCCAGCACGGTTATTACGAAGTGGTCACCTATAGCTTTACGGCTCCTCTCTCTTTGAATGGACTCAGCCTTTCTCCGGACGATCCGAGAAGGCGGTGTCTTCCAATTCTGAACCCTCTGACAGCGGACTCATCCGTTCTGAGAACCTCGTTGATTCCGGGTCTGATGGAGACGGCCCGTTACAATCTCTCCCATAAGAATGTGAACCTGAGGATCTTCGAATTGAAGAAGGTCTATCTGCCCGCGGAAGGGGAACGACTCCCAAAAGAAGTCAAATATCTAACAGGTCTGGCGATGGGAATGGATGGAGAAATCCATTGGGCCTCGTCAGTTAGGCAGGTTGATTTTTATGATGTCAAGGGTTGTATCGAGGATCTGTTCGAATTCCTTCAGGTCAAAGGAATAACATTTGACAGGACCGAGGATATCCCCTATCTTCATCCTGGGAAGTCGTCGAAGATTCTCCTCGGAGAAGAGGAGATGGGCGTTCTGGGCGAGGTCCATCCGGAAGCGTTAAGCCATTATGAGATTCCCGGAAAGGCTTATCTCTTCGAAATCGATTTCGACCGGATGGTGAAGGGGGCAGTGGAAGAAAGGAAATTCCGACCCCTTCCGAAATTTCCTGCGGTCCACCGGGATCTCTCCCTCGTAGTCGAGGATCGCCTCGAAGCGGAAAAAGTGGAAGGGGCCATCCGTTTGCTTGAGCAGCCCTTTATCGACGAAATCAATCTCTTTGATGTCTATCGGGGAATTCCTGTTCCGCAGGGAAAGAAGAGCGTCTCTTATCGAATCCGGTATCAAGCCGGCGACCGGACTCTGACGGATGATGAAGTGAACCAATATCATGAGAAGGTCATCTCCAGGCTGAGGGAAGTCTTTAAGGCAGAATTGAGAGGATAAAAGATTTCGGAGAAAGGAGGATGAAGACCATGACGAAGGTTGATATTGTGGAGGCCATTTACGAGAAGGTTGGGTTTTCCAAGAAAGAGGTGGCCAAGATTGTGGAGTCCATCTTCGATATCATCAAAGAGCATCTCCAGCGCCATGACAAGATCAAGATCTCGGGTTTTGGAAATTTTGTCATCCGGAACAAGAGGTCAAGGCGGGGCCGCAACCCTCAGACAGGGGATGACATCGAGATTACTCCGAGACGGATTTTAACCTTTAAGCCGAGTCAGGTGATGAAGGGAGGCCTCAACCGGAAGGACACGCAGACAGGAGAGCATAGCTCCACGGAGTGAGTGAATCGGAGCCTGCGAGTCACCCCTGGTCCATTTCGATCTCCGTGAAGGGACGGTCAGGTCGGCAGAGTGAGGTGATAAGGCTGTGACCAGATTGCTGAAGAAACGAGAAATGGAATATCCCATCTCCCAGGAGAGGCTCTATTACCGGATTGGAGAGGTGAGCCGGATCACGGGGATCAAACCGCATGTGCTCCGTTACTGGGAGTCGGAGTTCAGAGTGATTAAGCCCCACAAAGGAGGGTCCCTCCAGCGCCTCTACCGGAGAAAAGATCTAGACCTCATCCTGAAAATTAGAAAACTCCTCTATGAAGAAGGGTTCACCATCTCGGGAGCGAAGAAGAAGATCAGAGACTTTGAGCGTGCAGAGAACAGCAGGGTCAATCTGAGGCTGGTTGAGAAGAGATCAAGAGGAATCGATCACGAACTCCTGTTGGCGGTCCAGGAAGAATTGAAGGGGATCAGAAGAATGCTGGAATAGGTTTAAATGAGAATAACCCTGAGGCGCGGGTTAAGGTTACGGTTACGAAGCCTGATTCGTCATTCGGTAGCGGTTAGGTTTAAAAGAATTAAACACGACAGACGTAACCTTTTATAGACGATACGGGCATCGTTACCGTTGCCTTAAGACGAAGCCTATATTGTCTATTAAATTTCCGGGGTAGCCAGGGAGCGTATTATGAACTGGGTTGTCAGTTGTACGGCCTGTGGAAGCTCATATGTCTATGAATCGGGACAAGGCCTCCCCGACATCTGCTCCACCTGTAACGAGAAAAGAAAGAAAGAGGTAAAGAAATTTCTGGAGAAGGAGCAGAAGAGAAAGGAGATCATGGCTGTCCATGCCTTTGATTTCAGCAATCGAAAAATTTTGAAGACACTGGGAATGGTGACCCACGAACATGTTTTCGGAGTGGGCCTGGTCCAGGATCTGGATTTGAACAGGTTTAACGGAGGGGTTGCGATCTCCTGGGCTGAGAAAGTGAAAAGCGCAAGGGAACTCTGCATCCGGATGCTTGAGGATGAGGCGATTGAGATGGGAGGAAATGGAGTCATCGGAGTGGATGTGGCCTATCAGGTTCTGGGAACGCATAATGATATGGTGATGTGGCTGGTGACCGCCCGAGGAACGGCCGTGGTCGTCGGTGATTAGTCGGTGATTAGTCTGGACTTTTTTGATGAAATTGAGTATACTAAAAAAACATGGGAATAATGGAAAATTGGAATAATGGAAGAATAGGTTTTAAACATTGAACAAGATGGTTTCCTTTATATTGCATCCAATATTCCAGTATTCCATTTTTCCATCATTCCTTAGTTTTCGTCGGGGCGTAGCGCAGCCTGGTAGCGCACTGGCATGGGGTGTCAGGTGTCGGAGGTTCAAATCCTCTCGCCCCGACCATCTTTTCTTCCATCATCTATGGACAGAAAGCCAACGATTCTGGTGACCAATGACGATGGCATCCATTCCAAAGGCATCCTTGCACTGGCAAGGGCTCTCCGTGAGGTCGGCCATGTGTTTGTCGTCGCTCCTGACAGGGAAGAGAGCGCCATCGCTCACTCCCTTACCCTCCATCGGCCCCTCCGCGTAGAAAAGATCAAGAAGAATTATTACGCTGTGGATGGAACTCCGGCAGATTGCGTTCATCTGGGGGTCAATGTCCTCCTGCCCGACCGGCCAGGGCTGATCGTCGCGGGGATTAACAAAGGAGGAAACCTGGGGGATGATGTCACCTATTCCGGAACCGTCTCGGCGGCCTTCGAGGGGACCCTGTTGGGCATTCCTTCCTTTGCCGTCTCCCTGGTCTCGCGGAGTCATTTTAAATTTGATGCGGCGACACGGTTTGCGGTGAGGATGGCCAAACATGTGATCAAACATGGACTCCCGAAGGATACCCTCCTCAATGTCAATGTCCCTAACCTCGATGAGGAGGAAATCAAATCGTATAAGATCACCCGTCAGGGAAGGTGGGTTCATAATGGAAGCGGTGTCATAGAGAAGACCGATCCACGGGGGAAGAAATATTACTGGATCGGAAGCGGGCAATTCATTTTTGATCAGAAGAAGGACACTGATTTTGAGGCGGTATCCAGGGCATGCATCTCCGTGACTCCCCTCCATCTCGATCTGACAAATTACGGTTCAATTCGCCTCTTAAGAAAATGGAAAATTTAACGTCAAATTTGCCCCTCACCAATGTTTTAAATGATGGACTGAAAATCTGATTGCCCTGAAAAAGGAGAGAGGCCCCTATGATTCGATTCGAGCAAACCTTTATGAATTTTCTTCTCCAGCATCAGGAGAAGCATAATCGCACCTATCACTTTCTGGTCCTCATGGACGCCATCATCAGCGCGGGAAAGTATATCCAGCACTACTATCTCACCGGCGCCTTGAAGGGGAATCTCGGCTCAGCAGGCGATGTCAATGTGCAGGGCGAGGATGTCATGCGTATGGATCAGATTGCCCAGGAGATCACCCTTCATTATCTGAAGACCTCGGGCAGGGTCATTCATGCGGTCAGCGAGGAATCGGAGGAGATCATCCAGATCAATCCCGATGGAGGACGTTATTTCGTCTATTTCGACCCGATGGACGGCTCCTCCAATATCCCCCATGGACTCCCGATTGGCTTTCTATTTGGCATTGCGAAGCGTAATCTGGAAGGCCCTGAGGACGGCCATCTAAGGGCAGGAAAAGATTATATTGCCGCCGGCATGTTTGTCATTCCGACAGGGACCTTCACCCTTGGGCTGAAGGATGCGGGCACCTGGCAATTCCATATCGACGAGACCATGAATTTTGTCAGGCCTACCCAAATGGTCCTTCCCGAAGACCCCAAAAGCTGGGAGTTGTCGTTCAATGCCTCGAACCGTTACACTTATGCTGAACGCGTTCAGAAATGGATCATGGAGAATGAAAGTAAGTATACCTTCAGATACCTGGGCGCGTTAGCCGGAGATTTTCACAGGCTTCTGACAAACGGCGGCATGTTCATGTATCCGGCGATCGTCAATCATCCCAACCCCAAAAAGAATCGTCCCGAAGGGAAACTGCGCCTCATGTATGAGGGGTCGGTTGTGGCCTTCATGTGCCGAGAAGCGGGCGGGATGGCTGTCAACGAGGCGGGAATCCCGATTCTTGAGATTCAGCCGGGCAAACATCACCAGCGAACAGCGCTCTATGTGGGTTCAAAGAAGTTGGTGGAAGATATTGCCCAGGTATTAAGAGCGAAAAAATAGAAACACCAAATTCCAAGCACCAATAACCAAATAATGACCAAAATCTTAATAACCGAATTTTTAAATAGCTCAAAATCTCTTGGTGATTGAAGTTTGGTGATTGGATATTATTTGGAGATTGGGATTTGGTTACTGGAATTTGATGCTTAGGGATTGTGGAAGGCACGTTTTCTCAACAATTAAATTGTTAAAACTTGGCTAATCGTATCCTCTTTGAAAGGAGAGAAAGTCATGGCGAAAAAGAGAGTTTCAAAAGCTGATTTCAAAAAAGCCCTTGAGATTGGACGACCGCCTAATATCAAGAGACTTTTTCCCAATTCAAAGGCCTTAATTGTGAGCGGGAAAGCGGTGGATCGGGCCATGATAGCCAAAGGGAGGGCGATCGCAATGGCAGCAAACGGCCGGAATCAATTTGTCATCAGGGGAGTGCTTCGGGCCGCCCAGCGAGCCAACACGCCTGTCATCATCGAGATCGCCAAATCGGAAGGGGGCGCAAAAGCCTATTGTGCGGTGAACTTCTGGAATATGGCGATGCTGGTCGATACGATCTGCAACGAACTTGGGATTACCATCCCGGTGGCGATCCATGCCGATCATTATGGAATTAAAAACGAAAAAGACCTCGCCGCGGCTAAGATTGAGATTCCCACCTTCTTCGAAGCAGGAATGACCTCGATTGCCATTGATGCGTCTCATCTTCCTGATGACCAGAACCTATTAGCCAATATTTCCATCAACCCCTATATCCCTAAATGGGCGGGGCTTGAAACAGAGGTGGGGGAAATCAAAGGTGACGAAGGGCTCTCCACGGTAGAAGAGGCGCTCTTTCTCATCCAGGGGCTGAACGCACATGACATCTTCCCGGATTGGATCGCGTTGAACAATGGAACGACCCATGGCATCGAAGAGAAGGACTCAGGGATTCAGGTGCAATTGACCGCAGATATTCACAAGGCGATAGAAAAATATAAAGTCTCAGGCGCCCAGCATGGCACTTCCGGAAACAGCTCCGAGAGACTTCGTCAGATCCTTGCCAAAACCCATACCACAAAAGCGAATGTCGCCACAGCCCTCCAGATGATCTCATGGGGTGTTCAGGTCAATGATTATGGAAATGCCATTCTGGATGCGAATGGAAATTTCAACAAGGTCAAAGAGGAGGGCGTTTCCGAGGAGCTCTGGACAGAGATGGCGGCCTATGCCCAATCGAAAAACTGGAAAAAGGGAGACTATAAGAATCTTAACCTTCCGTTTGAAAATAAACTGCTCGCCCAACCCAAAGAGATCCGGGATCGGATTGTCAAGCAGGTAGAGGCCTTCGCTTATAAGATGATGACAGAGGTCTTCAATTCCAAGGATACGGCCCCCTTTGCCATCGAGGCTATTTTGAAGGCAGACTCCTGCGATCTTGGACCAAAAGTGAGCCGGATGGAAGACCCGGTGCAATGGACGGAAAGCAAGATCATCGAACGGGCCACCCGCCTTGCGAGCGATAAGGGACCCGCCGGCAAATTCGACGACTGAATAAGGAAGCCAGGAATCCAGGAAAAAAGAAACCAGGCCAATTCGGCGACTGAAGTAAGTTGCACTCTCGGAATGCGCTCAATGAATAGATCGATGCAGAAGCGAGTTTACATCGAAACCTATGGCTGTCAGATGAATGAGCATGACTCGGAGCAGATCCTCCGGCTCCTCGAGAGGTCGCATTATCTTGAAACAACGGATGCAGAGCAGGCCGACCTCATCCTCGTCAACACCTGCAGCGTCAGGGAGAAGCCGGAACAGAAGGTCTACAGCGCCCTTGGAAGATTTAAGGGATTGAAAGAGGAGAGAGGAACGATCATCGGGGTGGCCGGCTGTGTGGCCCAGCAGGAAGGCCAAAGATTGTTGGCCCGGATTCCTTACCTCGATATGGTGATCGGAACCCACGCCATTCATCTGATTCCGCAAATGCTGGAGAGATTGGAAGTCATTGGAGAGAAGGTCTGTGAAACAGGGTTTGATACGGAAGGAAAGCGCCTCGACGCCTTTCTCCCTCAGGGCCAAGTATCCGTGGTCAAATCCTATGTCACGATCATGCAGGGGTGCAACCACTTCTGCTCCTACTGCATTGTTCCCTATGTGAGGGGAAGGGAGAGGAGTCGGCCGAGTCAGGAGATTGTGAATGAGGTCAGTCACCTGGCACAAAGGGGTGTGAAAGAGATATGCCTCCTTGGCCAGAATGTCAATTCTTACGGAAAGGGGCTGGAAGAGGAGATCAAGTTTCCGGGGCTTCTTTCAAGGCTTGATGGGATCGGGGGGATCGAGCGGATTCGTTTCACCACTTCTCATCCGAAGGACTTATCCGAGGAACTGATCCAGGCGTATGGTGGCCTGGAGAAACTCTGTGAGCATATTCATCTTCCATTCCAATCCGGTTCAAATGGAATCCTGAAGGCAATGAATCGGGGCTACACCAGAGAGTCATACCTTGGGAAAATTGATCGGTTGAGAGAGGTTTGCCCCTCCATTGCGATTACCTCGGATGTGATCGTTGGTTTTCCGGGTGAGGAGGGGAAGGACTTCGAAGAGACTCTCGACTTGATGGAGAAGGTCCGATTCGATGACCTCTTCTCCTTTAAATACTCTCCAAGAAAGGAAACGAAGGCCGCCCGGCTCGGAGAACAGGTAGAAGAGAAAGTGAAACAGGAAAGGCTTGCGCTTCTACAGAAGATTCAAAAGGAGATCACCCTTCAAAAGAACCAGGCCCTGGAGGGCCGTATCGAAGAGGTTCTGGTGGAGGGCTACAGCAAGCAGAGCGAGCAGGATGTGACCGGAAGAACCCGCACTCATAAGACAGTCAACTTCGAAGGGGATTTGGAATCAACAGGAAAGATTGTTCCCGTCCGCATCGTCAAAGCCTACCCTCACTCATTGAGGGGAGAAATACTTACAGATTGAATTTGGAACAGAGTCATTCCAGATTGAAGTTCAGAAACCATCTCCCTTCGGATTAGATAAAAAACTCCCAATCCCGGATCATTTCGAATAGTCCTCTTTGAATATCTTGACGAGCCTATCCTTTTTTTGATAAATGTTTGGATTAATAGGGAAGAGAGGCTGGATTCTCCTGGGAGCCAGCCTCATATCACCAGCCTGGCTCTTTGGAGGAATTGTGGACATCCATGATTTTCAACATAGAATACCCTTTTATATTAACAGGTTCGGCAACAGACAGACATGCAATAATAGACGGAATTATCATATCATAATATAATTTTTCCGTCTACTATCGTTAGCGCATAAGACACATGACCGATGAAGATAGAATAAGAGAACTGGCCGAGCGATTTCGAGAGGCAATTCAAAAATGTGACAGGACAGAGCTGCCTCTCTCTTTGGCTGATTATCCTACTGGCAGTTGTTCTGATGCTTCAATGCTTTTGGGTACCTACTTTAAAGACAATGGCATAGATGGCTTCATACTCATCAAGGGGAAACGAGGCGAAGGTAATTCGCTTGAAACTCACTATTGGCTTGAGAAAGGCGACATGCTTGTTGATATTACCGCTGATCAATTCCAAGACATAAACGAAAAAATAGTCATTACTGAGACAAGTTCCGCTTGGTATGGTACTTTTGACAGGTTTGTACTTCAGGAAGCTGACCATCGTATGATAGCCGCCAGCGACGTAAGGGCACATCTTGAGGCTGTTTACGACTATGTTCTTGAGGCAGATAAATGAACACGCTAACAAAGTCAATCCAGCCGATCGCTACGCTCCGGCTGATTTTTTCGTTAAGTCAGTAAACAATTAATCAGAACCCACTGACGGGGAAAGGGGTAATCATGAACAAAAGGCAATTTACCATTTTGTTGATAGCCGTCATTATATCATCTTTTCTTGGTGGCATGTCCATTCAACTTGTGAATGTGGCCTCATCAGTTTCAGCCAAGGAATCCTTAAATTATCCCGACGAAATAAAAACAAAAGCCCTCCATCTCATAAGCCAAGACAACAAGGTTCGAGCATCTTTTTACTTGGGTCTTCATGACGCCCCAGAACTGGTGCTGTACGACAGAGAAGGCACAAATCGCTTTAATCTTGGTCTTGCGCCTGCGGGCAATCCAGGGATGTCGTTCAATGACAATGGCTTTAATAAACTCATTGATATTAATACGGCGTATAACCGCGCAAGTGTCTCCATATGGGATTCACAAAAGAATATTGTATGGCAAGCACCGCATACTAAATAACTTAACAACTGGCTTCACCGGATCGCCGATAAATCCGGCTCCCGGTGAGCCTTATCGTTGAGTCTGTAGGAAAAGTCATTTTTCTTAAATTCGCTATCAATAAAATCAAATACTTACGATTCTGAAAATAGCCGAAATCGGGCTTTTTCTACAGACTCGTTAGACGAATCAGATCAAGGCAACGAATCTTCGTCATCAAAGGAGCATAGATTATGAGCCAAAGCACTACAAATCGGACAAAATACTGGTGGTTGTGGCCAGACTTCTATGAAGAAAAGGATGCCCGTGATGCAGCCATGATGGGTGTTATTGCTTGTTCTTTGATAGCAGTCGTGACAGGTTTTACATTTATCTATCGTTATTACATAGGCGGTGATGTCTACCAACTTCTGGGGGGGATGTTTGTTTTCATCATTAATTGTGTGCTGAGTTATGGTATTTTTAAGATGTCACGCGTCGCCAGCTCGACAGCGTTAATGCTATTTTTGGCAGAGAAAATCTTTACCGTTGCAATTCAAGGCAAATCATTGGGCATAGCCCCTTTGCTTGCATGGTATCTGTTTCAGGGAAACCGGGCAGTTTATTGGTTTAGAGGAGAAGGCACAAAGCCGAAAGTTGAACCACCGAAGATTCTTGCATGCAGACACTGCGGAGCAGAATATAATGTCAATGATTATCGTCAGGATGCTCCCGAATGGTTTTGCCCGCAATGTGCCAAGGCAGCGGCAAAGGAATAACCGTGTCTCCTTAAAATAGGAAAAACCACCGTCTAACAAATCAGCGGATGGCTTACAGCCACCGCTGATTTCAATCGTTGAGTCTGTAGGAAAAGTCATTTTTCGTAAATTTGCAATCAATAAAATCAATAACTTACGAGTTAGAAGATAGCCGAAATCGGGCTTTTTCTAGAGACTCGTTATGCGGGAATAAAGGAAAATCAAATGTCCTTGATGAACAAAGTATTCCCACCTGTCGATGTAGTTCTTCAAATGGATCCAGAGGAACTAGCCGTCCCTCTCCTCGAATGTCTTTGCCAGTTTGAGGAAGCCAAGTCCACCGGAATGTTGAATCGCTACACCTTTACTCTCCAAAGTAATCTACAGGCGTATGCGCAGGACAACTACGATGCGATCGCAAAGACAATTACTGAAGCATGGGTATGGCTTGAAAAGGAGGGGTTGATTGCGCCAGCTCCAGGCCACCAAACTGGAGACTGGATCTTCATTACACGTAGAGGTCGCAAATTTAGGGAGACTGCGGACGTTCGTAGCTACAGAGCGGCCACCCTTCTCCCGGACAAAACTTTGGATCCTAAGTTGGCTTCAAAAGTTAGCCCAGCTTTTTTGCGCGGAGACTACGATACTGCCATTTTTGAAGCCTTCAAAGAGGTCGAGGTAAGGGTCAGAACTCTCGCTGGTGCAGACAAAACCGACATAGGCGTCAATCTAATGAGAAAAGCATTTCATCCGGAAAACGGACCTCTAACTGACAATACACAAATAGCGAGTGAAAGACAAGCTATCAGCGATCTCTTTGCCGGAGCTATTGGGTCGTTCAAAAACCCTAGTAGTCATCGGGATGTAGATTTTAACGATCCCGCCGAGGTTGTTGAACTAATCATGCTTGCAGATCAATTAATCCGAATTGCGGAAAGGCGGAAACATTAAGCGTAAGCCGTCGCATAACAATCGGCTCCACCGGATCGCCGATAAATCCGGCTCCCGGTGAGCCTTAACGTTAAATGCTAAATATTAAGATAAGTAATGGCATATGGGACTGACCAACAAAAAATTGATATTCGTAAGCTGCGGCCAAGTAACTGAAGAGGAAAAATCACTTGGGAGCTCAGTCAGAGATACTATCAACGCAACTCAGGATTTTGAAGCTTACTTTGCTGAATCTGTACATGACCTTAGCGCGTTGGGCCAGCATATTTTTGAGGGCCTTCAGCGTTGCTTTGGTGCAATTTCTTTTCTACATAAAAGAGGCTCAGTGATAAATAGTTCAGGAGAGAATTGGGGCATTCGTTCTTCAGTATGGGTTAATCAAGAAATCGCAATTTTAGCCTTTCGACAATTCTTAGAATCTAAAACTTTGCCCATTCTTGTTTTCAAAGAAAACGGTGTTAAGCTTGAGGGCGCAATGACATCATTAATTGTAAATCCATTGCCTCTAGTAGGGATTGAAGATACGATTGCAAAAGTCAAAGAATGGTTGGAGACGACAAAATTTTCCCCGTGTCTTGTAGACGAATTCGAGGAGAAGTGGAATAAGCTATCTCTTAATTCCTCAAAGGCATTGTCTTGTTTGGTCTGTGAGGGAGGAGAACAAGTTAAGGAAATTAACATATGGCGGAAGCTCAAGGGAAAATATGGTTTTTCAGGAAATACTGCTGATGATGTCCTAATGGAAGCCAAATCTCAATTTATAGATACGGGTTTAGTTATTTGTATTCATAACATTAACACAGGTGATGAGATGACATTGCATCCCACATGGAAGTGGTATTTAACAAGGGCCGTTAGAAGTATTGACGACAATTGTATTTAACAATTCAATCAAGGCGACGGGGAATAAGGCTCTGCCAGTTTGCAAAGGTTGGTTGGCCCTGTGCCTTATTTCAGTCGTTCGGCCATAATAATAACTGCTATCGATATGCAATTCTGATATAATATTTAGTAGGGGCAATATGAGTTTTGAATGGGACCCCAAGAAGGCGACCGCAAACGTTAAGAAACACGGAGTCACGTTTTAGGAAGCAGCGACAATCTTCGGTGATCCTTTAGCAATTACATTTGACGATCCAGATCATTCTATGAGCGAAAACCGATATATCACCTTTGGGCTGTC
>JAGXSW010000129.1 GCA_018333715.1 Syntrophaceae bacterium
TTATAAGTCACATTCTTGATGCCCACAATCCGCTTTCCCGGTTCGATCTCGAGAATCCGGTCAACGAGCAGAAACGGGTAAGCATGGGGGAGGATGCTCATAATCTCTTTAGCCTCTATCATCTATTTCTCCTTCTCTTTTAAAGAGATTGCTTCTTCCATCTTCTTTAACCGGGTTTCGATATCGGTGAGGATCTTTCTCATCCCGGGCAATTTCGGAAGGGTCATCACTGTGCGGAGCCACTCACGGTGGGGCATGGCAGGATTTCCCGAATAGGCCTGGTTGGAAGGCAGGCTCTGGCCCACTCCGGATTGGCCCCCCACCTGCACATTGTCTCCGATCTCAATGTGACCGCCCACTCCCACCTGTCCGGCGAGAATCACATTTTTACCGATTTTAGTCGAGCCGGCAATGCCCACCTGAGCGACGATGATCGAATCCTCCCCGATCTCCACATTATGAGCTACCTGGACAAGGTTGTCGATCTTCACACCCCTCCGGATGATCGTTTGACCCAGCGCGGCGCGATCGATTGTGGAATTGGCGCCGACTTCAACATCGTCTTCAATAATGACCCGTCCTACCTGGGGGATCTTCACATTCGTCTTCCCCTCCTTAACAAATCCAAATCCGTCAGCTCCTATCACCACGCCGCTATGGAGGATGACCCTCTTTCCAATGACTGAGCCCGAATAGACAGAGACATTGGGATGAAGAACGGAATCCTCTCCGATGACAGAGTCCCCGCCTACATAGACGCCCGGGTAGAGGGCGACCCGGTCTTCAATCCGGCATCGGTCTCCGATATAGACATAAGGGTAGATGGTGAGGTCTTTGCCCAACTGGGCCGTGGGGCTGATTTGTGCGCTGGGATCGATTCCCTTGGGTTGATAAGGTTTGACGAGGAATAGGGTAAGGATCTTTACAAAAGCGAGATGAGGGTTGGCTGCGCGGATCAGAAACTTATCAGCGGTTGTCACCTCTTTTGAGACGATGACCGCAGAAGCGCTGGTTTCGCCCAGTTTTCGGAGATACTTGGGGTTGGCGATGAAGGTGATTTCTCCGGGACGAGCATCATCGATGGAGGCCACCCCGGAAATCTCCGCATCCCCGTCTCCGATGAGGGTTCCACCCACATACTCAGCCAACTCACTCAGTTTCTTTTTCAATTCAACCGCCCTACATGGAGTATGTTAGTTTAAAGAGACTTGATTAAAATTTCCAAACTCCAAATTTCAAATCCCAAATAAATTCCAATGTCCAATGTCCAAATCACCAAACTACTGAAATTTTGGTCATTGAAGTTTTGGTCATTATTTGGTGTTTGGTGCTTGGTGCTTGGGATTTGGCGCTTTCCCTTTTACTTCTTCGGCGCATCATGGAGTTTGATCACTCGATCGGTGAGGTCAACAGCCTTCGAGGCGAAGAGCACAATGTTCTCATTCAACTCCATGATGAAGGTATATCCTTCATCCGCACCCAATTTCTGGATCACCTTCTGAAGGCCCAGGGCGATGTTTCGCTCCATCTCCATCCGTTTTTGATTCACCTCATTCTGAGTGTCTTCCTGCCAACGCTGAAATTCCCGGACTTTGTTCTGCAAATCCTTTTCTTTGGTTGCGCGGACATCCGGGTTGAGCATCGGCGCCTGCTTGTCGAGGGATTCCTTCATCGTCTGGAGTTCTTTCTGTTTATCCGCAAATTGACGCTGAAATTTCTCGACCTCTTTGACAATCGCCTTCTTCGCCTCTTTGCCTGAGTTGCATTCATTGACCGCTTTCTGGATATCGACGAAGCCGATCTTCGGGCTGTTCGCCAATGCCGATCCTAACCATCCGAGAGCGATAAAGATTCCAATTGCTACGACCATCTTTTTACTTCTCATTGCCTTCACTCCTTTGCTCATTAGATTTTCCCTTTAGATTCAGAAACCAAGAATCTGAGAATTTTCTTCTCACATTCAAACAATTCCCCCTCACCCTTCCCCTCTCCCCCGCTGGGGAGAGGGATGGGGTGAGGGGAAGCGATGGAGGGTTAATAGACGGTCCCTGCCGTAAAGTCGAACACCCTCCCTTTCTCTCCAGGTTTGGGATTGGGATTGATCCCGAGGTCGATATGGACGGGACCGAAAGGTGAAAACCAGCGGATCCCGGCTCCCACTCCTGTCTTCAACGGCGTGATGTCCCTGAATCGATCAAACCCCTTGCCCACATCCCAGAAGATCGCCGCCTTCAGACCGATTTCGGAGGAAAGGGGAAAGATCAGCTCGGATTGGAAGGATACCATCTTTTTTGAGCCCAGCGGCTCTTTGTTCGAATCAAAAGGGCCGGCCATGCCGTATTCGAAACCCCTCACCGTATGAAGTCCGCCGACATAAAACATCTCGTAGATGGGGACCTTTCTGCCGCCATAAGGCTCGACGACCCCCACCTTTCCCCGGAGGTTGAGGACTGTTTTCAGAGGGAGGGGAAAGAACCAGCTTGTATCGGCCACCACCTTCACAAAATAGTTATCTCCTCCCAGGATTCCTCCTGCATTCTGAAGGGAGAGACTGTGCCGGGATCCCTTGGTCGGATTGTAGTAATCATTGCGGGTGTCCATGGAGAGGGAAAAGGAGAGAGCGCTTGTCACTTTCTTTCCCTCCTGTTCCTTAATAAATCGGGAGGAATCCAGGCTCACATCGCTGACCTTAACCCTCTCCAGCTTATACACGGCGTCAGTTCTGAGAGATTCGGTCAACTCCTTCCCAAACCGGAGACTCCCTCCCACAATTTTATAAGAATAGGTATCGAACTCCCGGTTCTCATTGTAAAGGTCAATGCCCCCCGCAAAGTTATATCCGAGAAAATAGGGGTCCGTGAAACTGAACCGGAGGTCGCTGGTCTCCGAGCCCAATCTGAATTTAAGGAGTCCGTGGTAACCCAGGCCGAAGAGGTTGCGGTCTGATATCGAGGCAGATCCCACCACATTTTCGATGGAGCTGTAACCGACGCCAAAGCTGAGGGCCCCGGTGGGCGCCTCCTCCACTTTGATCTCGAGATTGGTTTTCTCCTCCGTGCTTCCCAGGCTGGTGGTTATCTCCACCTCCTTAAAGAAACCCGTCCTTTTCAATCGATCCCGGCTCTTGCTGAGGCCGGTGGCGCTGTAGAGCTCCTCTTCAGCCACCCGGAGTTCCCGGCGAATCACTTTGTCTCGGGTCTTGGTGTTTCCTATGATCTGGATCTTCTCAAAAGAGACCTGTTTCTTCTTTTCGATCTCAAAGGTCAGATGGACTAAAAGATTTTTCTCATCCGTGGAGGTGGCCGGCGCGACCTCCACATTAGCATAACCCTGGTTGGAAAATTTTTCGGTCAGTCCATGAATGTCCCTCCGGATGGCCGAGGCGCTGTAAATATGATTTCGTCTGATCTTGATGCTTCTGAAGAGGTCCTCCTTTGTGGTGAGAACATCCCCTTGGAAGTCGATCTCTCCGATACGATATTGAGGGCCTTCCGTAATCTCGATCTCAATTTGTATCTTTTTGGGATTCTGCAGATCGATCTTCGGTTCAGGGATCTTCACATCGAGGTAGCCATGATCGATGTAATAAGCGGCGAGCATCTGGATGTCATTTTTCAGGATATCCTCATCGAGGATACCCGTCTTGGTAATGATGGAGAAGATATTCCTCTGTTTTGTCAGTATAATCTTTTTCAATTCGGAGGATTTGATCTTCTTGTTTCCTTTGAAGACGATCTTTTTAATATGTCCCTTGACTCCCTCTTCGATCTGAAAGGCGACCACAGCCTCATTCGTCTCGAGATAGTCGATTTTATGGTCCACCTTCACTCCATAATAACCTTTTGAGAAGTAGAGCCTTCGAATCTGTTCCCCATTCTCCTTCACCTTTTCGAGGTTGAGAATGGAGCGTGTGGCGAGGGTCACCTTCTCTTTAATATCATCCAGTTTCACCTTCTGATTTCCGGTGACGAGAATCTCCTTGATGGAAGGCTTCTCCATGACGATAAAGATGATCTCTCTGCCCTTCGGGGTGGCCTTGATATCGACCTGGACATCGGAGAAGTAGCCCAGACCGAAGATGGAGCGGAGATCTTCCCGGACCTGGTCGGCGGAGAAGGATTTTTCTTCCCGGCTCTTTACCGCGGCCCGGATGACCCCTTCTTCGACCTTCATATTTCCAAGGATGGTGATCTTGTGGATGATCTCTTCCGATCCACTGCATATCCCTGCGGAGAGGAGAAGGAGGACAAGGGTGATCCAGATTTTTTTTATCATCATTTTATTCTTATCAGCCCTTTCTTCATTTGGGTTCCATCTTCCATATCAAATCTTTTCTCTTTTGTAAACCCTGTTAGAAACAGTGGGGGGGTCTAACGGGGTAAATGAGATATCCTTTAGCCTAGCCGGCGGCTTTTCCGTCGGTGAGGAGGATCTGACGTGGCATTTGAGCGGCCAGATTCGGGTTGTGCGTCACGATGATGAGTGTGACGCCCTTGATCCGGTTCAGTTCCTGGAGAAGTCCAAAGACCGACTCCCCTGTTTTGGTATCGAGATTTCCTGTGGGCTCATCGGCCAGAAGGACTTTCGGCTCCAGAACCAGGGCCCTGGCCACAGCCACCCTCTGCTGTTCTCCTCCGGAGAGCTCCCCCGGTTTATGGGAGAGGCGTTCTTTTAAACCCACGAGGGCGAGGATGGCTTCGGCGCGAAGAGCGGCCTCCTTCTTTGACATCCCCTGGATGAGACAGGGCATCATCGTATTCTCAAGGGCATTAAATTCCGGAAGGAGATGGTGGAATTGAAAGACAAATCCGATTTCCCGGTTTCGAAAAAGGGCGAGGTCCCTTTCATTCAGAGTGAATATATCTCTTCCTCCATGAAGCACCTTTCCGGCGGTGGGCCGGTCAATCGTCCCAAGAATATGGAGCAGGGTCGTTTTCCCCACGCCTGAGGCGCCCACAATGGCCGCTCTCTCCCCCTGGGAAAAAGTGAGGTCAATTCCCCTGAGGACCTCGATCTTCTTTCCCCCGTTTCCAAAGACCTTGAAGAGTTGCTGAACTTGAATCAATTCCTTCACGCCACGGACTCCTTTGCCTTATCCACCGGCTCCAGGGAGAGGATCTCTCTCATTCGGGAGAGGCGTTTTGAGGAGATTTCTTTCACTACGGATTGGAGCTTCGGAAACAAGCGGAGGAGGTCGTCAAAATCCTCTTTTGCCAATTTCAACAATTTCGATGGCCGGGTCGTCCTGGCAAAGGCCATTCGAGGGGTATTGAGAAGCGCCCCGATCTCTCCGAAGAGATGGCCGCTTCCCAATCGACCCAGAACGACCTTCTTTTCCCTGCGGCCTTGAATAAAGATCTCCACCTCGCCGCTTTGAATCACATAGAGACAGTGGGAAAGGTCTCCCCCTTTAAAGACGAAGGTGTCTTCAGGAATATGAAGGGGGCGAAACCGGTTTAAAACTTCTTCTCTCTCCGGTGGGCTGAGAGAGGAAAAAATAGGAGAGAGGGCGAGCATGAGGTCCAGGGCGCGTTTTTTTAAGAGGTCTTGAAGGACTTGCTTCACGCGGGGATGCGTTTTGATGATTCCCTCCAGTTCGTTTCGGGAGATCTCCAGGATATCGCATTCAGTGAGGGCTTTCACATCGGAACGCCTTTTGGGGCCGATAAAGAAACTAAACTCCCCGAAGCAATCCCCCTCTCCGAGGTTGCGAATCCATATCCCGCCTCCTTCAGGGCTCTGTTTGTAGATTCCCACCTCTCCACGACAGATGACCATGAGAGAATCTCCTGTTTCACCTTCCCGGCAGATCAAGGCATCTTTAGGAAAGGTTTTCGATTGGACCCGATCGAGCATCGAACGGAATTCCTGTTCGCTCAGATCTGAGAAGAGGGGAATAGGAGGCAATGGACGAAGATGTTTGGATTCGCGGCTTTTCTCCGTATGGAGTTGAGCCAGCCGCGCATTGACATCTTTTGCAGAGGGATCGATCCTCAGGATCATCTTATTGACCGAGATGGCCCGGAGCAGAAAACCATCTCTGGCATAAGATTCAGCCACCTCCCGATATTCCTCAATCGCCTCCCTCTTCTTTTCCAATCGTTCCAGCAATTCAGCCATCTTTAGCCGGGATCGAAGGTCTGTCGGCTCCTGGTCGCAGTGCTTTCGAAAAGATTGAAGGGCCTTCTTCCATTCCCCCCGGGAGAGGGACGAAAGGGCCTCATCTTTATAAGAGATCCGCTCCTTATTCATATCGCAATGCCTCAGCCGGGTCGAGCTTCGAAGCCCTCCAGGAGGGATAGAGGGTGGCGAGCAAACTGATCAGGATGGCGGTGATAACGATCAGCGACACATCGATGGGATTCACCTGTGAAGGAAATTTATCAATATAGTAGACATCCCTCGCCAGGATTTTGAATCCAAAGAGGTTCTCCAAAAAATCTATGATCTTCTCCAGGTTGAATGCGACCGCCAGTCCTGTGATCGTTCCCAGGACCGTTCCCACCAAACCGATGACCCCTCCTTCGATGACGAAGATCTTCAAAATTCCTCCCGAAGAGGCTCCCATGGATTTCAGAATAGCAATGTCTTTGTTCTTCTCCATTACCACCATGATGAGCGTGGAGATGATATTAAAGGCAGCGACCAGCACGATCAGGACGAGGATGATGAACATGATGATCTTTTCCAGCTTCAGAGCGGCGAAGAGGTTCCGGTTCATATCCATCCAGTCTTTGGTCCAGAAGGGAAAACCCATCTCCTTCCGGATCTCTTTCCCGATCTCTTTCGCTTTATAGATGTCGTCTGTCTTGATCTCGATTCCTGTGACGGTGGCTTCCATCGCGAAAAACTTCTGCGCGCTCTCGAGGGAGACAAAGGCCATGGTGTTATCGTATTCATACATCCCGGAATAGAAGATTCCCTTCACACGAAACCGTTTCATCTTGGGCATCATTCCCATGGGCGTCATCGTGCCGAGAGGAGAGATGACCTGGATGGGATCATCGATGTTGGCGGAGAGGTGTTTGGCCAGCTCCACACCGAGGATGATGCCGGGAGGGTCCTTCTCCCTCGCCTCTTTGAGATCCTCGAGGCGCCCGGCTTTGAGATTGTGAGCCAGCTCCGTCACTTTGGCCACGCGGTCCGGATCAATCCCTTTGAGGACGACTCCGGAAGTTCCTGCCTCAGAGGAGAGCATCACCTGGCTGAAGATGAATGGGGCCGCCGAAACCACGCCCTTTACCCCTTCCACCTTCTTCAGCGCCTCTTCGTAATGGTCCATTCCCTTTTCGCCGGCCTTGAGAACCACGAGATGGGCCTGAGTGCCCAGGATTTTCTCTTTCAGGGTTTTTTGAAAGCCGCTCATCACGGACAGGACGACGATGAGGGCCATCACGCCCAACGTCACGCCGGCAACGGAGATGATGGTGATCATGGAGATGAAAGTCTGTTTTCGTTTGGCCTTGAGATATCTCAGGCCGATGAACCATTCATATCGCATTATATGTTACCATTTATTATTTAGGACCGTTTGATTATTAGAATATTGATCGAACCACAAAAATTAAATTCCAATAACCAAATCCCAAGCTCCAAATAAATTCCAATAACCAATATCCAAATAACCAAAACAGATGCAGATCAGCCTCAATTTAGAATTTTGGTCATTGGAGCTTGGTTATTATTTGGTGATTGGTTATTGGTGTTTGGTGTTTATACCACCTTCCGTTAACCCCTTTTGCATTATCGAATTTATTCATAGGTTCAATCCATCACTGCTTTTCCGGTCGCAGCAGGGGGAAGAAAATGACATCGCGGATCGAAGGGGAGTCGGTCAGAAGCATGACCCATCGATCGATTCCGATTCCCTCGCCCGCGGTGGGCGGCATTCCGAATTCGAGGGCGAGGAGAAAATCCTCGTCAAAGAAAAGAGAGGAATCCCCTTCCTCTGTCTTCTCCTTCAACTGCTGGAGGAAACGCTCTCTCTGATCCAGGGGATCATTGATCTCCGAAAAGCCATTGGCGATCTCCCGGCCTGCAATAAAAAGTTCAAAACGGTCCACCACCTCGGGGTCCTCTTCGTTCCGCCGGGAGAGTGGGGAAACCTCGGTCGGATAATGGGTGATGAAGGTGGGTTCAAGGAGATTGGGTTCCACCCGTTCTTTGAAGAGATCGGCCAGAACCCTTCCGTGGGAGGTCCCCTTTTTCAGTTCAAGACCGAGCCCCCTGGAGATTTCAATGGCTTTTAAGGGGTCCTTCAAAATAACCGGATCGAGCTTCCCTATCTCGAGGAGGGAATCCTTGAAGCGTATTCTCCTCCAGGGCGGGGTAAAATGGATCTCTTTTCCCTGGCAGGGGAGACGGAGTCCGCCATGAATTTCTTTGACCATTGAGCAGAGGAGTTCCTCGGTCATCTCCATCATTTCCATATAGGTGGCGTAACTCTGGTAGAATTCAAGCATGGTGAATTCCGGATTATGAAGCGTGGAGATTCCTTCGTTGCGGAAACTCCGGTTGATCTCAAAAATCCTCTCGAACCCGCCGATCACGAGCCGTTTAAGGTAGAGCTCCGGAGCGACCCTGAGAAAGAGTTCCATGTCGAGGGCGTTGTGATGCGTCCCGAAAGGTTTGGCTGTTGCTCCTCCGGGAATGGGGTGGAGCATGGGAGTTTCGACCTCACAGAAGCCCTTGCCGTTAAAGAACTCACGGATCCTCTGGATGACAAGGGCGCGCGTGAGGAAGACCTCTTTGACCTTCGGGTTGGCGATCAGATCGAGATAGCGCTGGCGATACCGGATCTCAATATCAGTAAGGCCATGCCACTTCTCCGGAAGGGGACGAAGCGACTTTCCGAGAAGACGGAACTTCTGAACCTGAAGGGTCAGCTCTCCTGTCTTCGTCCGGAAAACTTTTCCTTCCAATCCGATAAAATCTCCGATATCGAATCTTTTAAAGAACTGGAAGGGCTCTTCACCGACGATCTCTTTCTGAAAGTAAACCTGTATCTTTCCATTCCGGTCCTTGATCTGAATAAAGCTGGCCTTGCCGAAATTCCGGATGGCCACGATCCTTCCCGCGAGGCAGAAACTTTCTGAAACCGATTTGAGTTCCTCCTCCGACATGGAGCCATAGGTCTTCAGGATGTCTTCGGAGGTATGGGTCGCCTTGAAATCATTAGGATAAGGGTTGACCCCTTCCTTCCTCAAGGCCTCCAGTTTTCGCACCCTCTGCTGGACCAGTTCATTCGTCTCATCCATCTCTATCTACCGAATTCTCCTGATTAAAAATAAATGTAAGATTAAAGGGTTATCCCACTCATTTCAAGATTTCCTAAACTAACCCATTTTCCCATCTCCGTCAAGTTACGGGGGTCGCCTTTTATCGATGGATCAGGCTGGGAGCCCTTGGATTTCGCCAATGAGATCATAGGGTTGGGCCTGGGTGATCAGGGCCTCCACCCAATCGCCGGGTTGGGCCTTGCCTTTCAAAAAGACGCAGCCATCGATCTCAGGGGCCTGGGTTTGAATTCTTCCGATAAGAGTCATTTTCTCGCTATCCGCACCCTCGACCAGGACCTCCATTTTCCGTCCCACCAACCTTCGATATTTTTTGAGCGAAATTTTCTTTTGAGTCTCCATCAGGATTCTCAACCGCTCTTCTTTCACATCCTCATGAACAGGGTTGGAAAGCCTGAAAGCGGGCGTTCCCTCTTCAGGGGAGTATTTGAAGGCTCCGAGGTGATCGAATTGAGCCTCTTCGACGAAATGGAGCAGGGCTTTGAACTGGCTTTCGCTCTCTCCTGGAAATCCGACGATGAGAGAGGTTCGAAGAGCGATCCCCGGAACAGAGGTTCGAATCTTCTGAATGAGGTCCCGAATCTCTTGGCCTTTCGATCGCCGGCCCATCCGCCTGAGGATCTCATCATCGATGTGCTGGATGGGGAGATCGAGGTAAGGGCAGATCTTCTCTTCCCGTCCGATGAGTTCGAGAAGGCTCTCCGTGAAGCGGGCTGGCTTCGGGTAGGCGTAGAGGATCCGGATCCAACGAAACCCCTCCACCCTGATCAACCCTTTGAGGAGTCTTTCGAGAGAGGTTCCATCCCGAAGGTCTTTACCATAAGCGGTCGTATCTTGTGCGATCAGGATCAACTCCTTGACACCCTGATCCGCCAACCTCTCCGCCTCTTTCATAATGGAACGAATCGTTCTGCTCCGGTAGGGGCCCCTGATTTTTGGCACCGTGCAGAAGGTGCAGGTTCTGGAGCAGCCTTCTGCGATCTTCAGATAAGCGGTAGATGGAGGAGTGGAGAGGATCCGGGGCGTCTGGTCGTTATAGAGAAAGGTTTGTCCGGAGAGAAAGCTCTTTCTCTTTCCTCCCTGTGAGATGAGCTTTGGAATCCTTTGAAAGGATCCTGTGCCGATAAAGAGGTCCACCTCCGGCAGCTCCTTCTCCAGGATCCTGCCGTAGCGCTGGGGAAGGCAGCCGGAGACGATGAGGAGACGACAGCGGCCCTCTCTCTTATAAGGAGCGAGCCGAAGGATGGTCTCAATCGCTTCCTGTGCGGCATCCTTAATAAAGGAGCAGGTGTTGACGATGAGGATATCACCCTTTGAAGGATCGGTGGTGAGAGGATGCCCCTCTTTTGAGAGGAGGCCAAGGATCACTTCGGAATCGACCAGATTCTTCGGGCAGCCCAGACTGACCAGACAGACGGTCTCTTTCATGGCATTTCATTATACCTTACAGATGTCCGATGTCCAATCGGTTAGAAAATAACCCTGTAATGCATCACTGAAGCGGGGGGGAAATCCGTCCATCGAGCAGTCATGTCTCCGAAAATCTTATCAAGCGGATGGTTTATATTTTTTTGGGCAAGGGCAACATTGCCCATTGTAGAACAGTCCTTGTCATACAGAATCATCCTTTTAGTTTACGAACAAGCTAATGTTTCCGCTATAAGATTTTCTCCAACATGCCTGCCCGAAGGCCGGTGATATTCCACGGAAGAGTGACGCATTAC
>JAGXSW010000130.1 GCA_018333715.1 Syntrophaceae bacterium
TCGCCGAAACCGACAAGCACTTTCTGAAAAAAATCCTCCAGCAACTGTGGCAACAGCATAAGAAATGCCTTCATGATCGATGAAAAATCGCTGTGTTGCAAATCAACTCTGAATTGACACTCAAATTCAATCGTGATATCCTTTCCCTGTGGGGTTGCTCCCATATTGCCCTCCTTCTATGGATTTTGTTTTCGACGAAACATAAATACCATATTGGAGGGCAATTACTCTTACTCAGGTCTCCTAAATTCTACGTTACTAAAACTTTAATCAGCATGAGGACCGTCTGATCCAATCTTTTGAAAATTAAAGGACAATTGGTCCTTTTATCCACTCCTTAAAAAGAAGTTTCCGGGATTTGACAAATATCATAAAATCATTTAATATTTTTCGATAATAATTTCGGAGGATTTCAATGTTTGCCGTAATGAAAACAGGAGGAAAAGAGTATCGGGTCGCCAAGGGAGATGTGATTCGGGTGGAGAAACTTGAAGGAAAAGTCGGAGATCAGGTGGCCCTGAAGGATGTCTTGATGGTCTCCGGGGAAGGCCAGTTCCAAGTGGGCGCCCCCAATCTAAACAACGCGGTCATCACAGGCGAGATTGTGCGCGAGGCCAAGGGGAAAAAGGTTCTCACCTATAAGATGAAAAGGCGGAAGAATTACCGCCGGATGAAAGGGCACCGCCAGACCTATACATATCTGAAGGTGAATGACATCGCGTTAAGCTAATCCCCTCACCCCATCGTAAGTCCGTTTATGGTTCGACAGGGACTACCATGAGTCCCACGCTGCGCAGGATTCACCCTTCGAGAGCCTCAGGGCGAACGGTAAGTCGAAGGGGGAACGGCGAGGGTTGTTTGGGTATTTGAAAATTTGGTGGTTCCTGCCTGCCTGTAGGCAGGGGTTATTGTTTGGAATTTGTGATTTGGTTATTGGAGCTTTAGATTTCAGGAGGTTGTTATGGCACATAAGAAAGCAGGAGGAAGTTCCCGCAACGGAAGGGATAGCGCTGGACAGCGATTAGGAGTGAAGAGATTCAGCGGGCAGTCAGTCCCCGCAGGCAGTATATTGGTCCGCCAGAAAGGCACCCGGATTTTTCCCGGAGAGAATGTGGGCATGGGAAAGGATTACACCCTTTTTGCGAAAATCGAAGGAGTCGTCAAATACGAGAAAAAGGGAAGAGATAAAAAACAGGTAAGCGTTTACACCCAGAGCCTCTAAACCTGCGCCTCGGTAGCCTGTGATTAATAAAGATGAAGTTTGTGGATCAAGTCAGAATCCGGGTGATGGCAGGCGATGGCGGAAATGGATGTGTCAGTTTTCGAAGGGAACGCTATGTTCCCAGGGGAGGTCCGGACGGCGGTGATGGCGGCAAAGGTGGAGATGTGATCCTCCAGGCAGATGGTCAGCTCTCAACCCTTCTCGATTTATCCTACCCCCAGCAGCTTCGTGCCCGAAAAGGAACCCACGGTAAAGGCAAAAATCAGACAGGAAAAAATGGCGAGGATCGCATCGTTCGGGTCCCGGCAGGCACGCTTGTCCGGGATGATGAGAGCGGAGAGCTGTTGCAGGATCTTCTCTTCGATGGACAACAATTCGTCGCGGCAGCAGGCGGCCGGGGAGGCAAGGGAAATGCGCGATTTGCCACCTCAACTCATCGCGCCCCCCGCCATGCCGAAAAGGGCGAAAAAGGTGAAGAGCGCTGGCTGCGGCTCGACCTGAAACTCCTCGCTGATGTGGGCCTCATCGGTTTCCCCAATGCGGGAAAGTCGACCCTTCTATCCCAAATATCCTCTGCCCGGCCTAAAATCGGGGATTATCCTTTCACCACCCTCGCTCCCAATTTGGGGGTGGTCACGGAAGAAGGCCGTTCCTTTGTCGTGGCCGATATTCCAGGGCTTATCGAAGGGGCTTCCATGGGAGCAGGCCTTGGATTGACCTTTCTCCGGCATGTGGAGCGGACAAGGCTTCTCGTCCATCTTCTCGATATTTCCGGGGCACCATCGCGCAATCCCCTGAAGGATTTTGATGGATTGAACAGTGAATTAAATGCCTATCACCCCTCTCTGAGTGAGAAAGCCCAGATTGTTGTGCTTAATAAGATCGATCTTCCTTCCGTCCGGAAGAAAGCGGCAGAGGTGAAGAAACAGTTCGAAGGGATGGGGCGCCGCTTCTACGCAATCTCAGGAAAAACAGGAGAAGGAGTGAAAGGGCTGATCGAGGCTATCTCTCAGATGCTGGATTGAGAAGGCGGTGTCTTTTTAAAGAACTTATCTATGCAACCGGTGAGCAAAGAGAAACGAAAAAAAGTTCTGGAGAAGGCGAGAAGGATCGTCGTCAAGGTGGGCTCAAGCATCCTGGCCTCCGTGGAAAAGGGGCTCCACTATGAAGCCTTCTCCCATCTGACTAAAGAGATTTCGGAACTGAAACGCCAGGGCTATGAAATCGTCCTGGTCTCATCCGGAGCCATTGCGGCCGGGATGGAAAAACTGGGCTATAAAACCCGTCCTCAATCGATCACTCAGAAACAGGCCACCGCTGCCGTGGGTCAGAGCCGGCTGATCCATATCTATGAAAACTATTTCTCCCGCTACCAGCAGATGGTCGCCCAGGTCCTTCTCACACATGACGACCTGAGCCACCGCCGGAGATTCCTCAATGCCCGAAATACCCTCCTTGCCCTCCTCGAATTAGGGATCATTCCGATCATCAATGAAAATGATACGGTCGCCGTTGACGAGATCAAAGTCGGTGACAATGATAACCTCTCCGCACTCATCACCAACCTGATCGAGGCCGACCTCCTCATCATCCTGACCGATATCGAAGGCATCTGCGAGAGAGACCCGAGAACTCACCCTGATGCGAAATGCATCTCCATGATTGAGGATATCGATGCGGATATGGAGGGGGTGATGGGAGCGACAAAGAGCCAGATGAGTGTCGGCGGGATGGCGAGTAAGATCCAGGCTGCCAGAAAGGCATCCCGCTTCGGGATTCCCACGGTGGTCGCCTGCGGCACAAAAAAGGAAGTCCTTCGACAGATCTTGAAAGGAAAGGAGATCGGGACGCTCATCCTCCCCAAGATGAAGACACTGAGCAGTCGAAAACACTGGATCGCCTTTAATCTGAAGCCCAAGGGCGATGTCATCGTGGATGAGGGGGCCAAGAAAGCCATTGTCCAGAAGGGCAAGAGCCTTCTTCCCTCGGGTGTGCTGGAGGTGAGGGGTTCTTTCGATCGGGGGGATTCGGTCTCCTGCGTGGGGCCTCGCGGAAAGGAGTTTGCCAGAGGGTTGGTCAACTACAGCCTTCAGGAGCTTGATAAGATTAAGGGCCGTCGAACCAATGAGATCGAAAAAGCCCTGGGCTATAAGTATTCGGATGAGATCATCCACCGGGATGATCTGGTGGTTTTATAAGGGAGTCAATGAACCTTAAGTCAGAAGTCAGGGAGATGGCAAAGCGGGCCAGGGAAGTTTCCCGCCTGCTGGCCACGCTCTCCACCGATACAAAGAATAAAGCTCTCTTTGAAATGGCGGATGGTCTCGAAAAGGACCAGGCTCTTCTCATCGAAGAGAACAGAAAAGACCTGATTGCAGGCGAGCAGGCACGCCTCTCTTCCGCGATGATGGACCGGTTGCGAATGACCCCTGCGGTGATCCAAGCAATGGCAAAGGGCCTCCGGGAAGTGGCCCGTCTTTCCGATCCCGTGGGAGAGATCGTAAAGATGTGGAGAAGGCCGAATGGGTTGACCGTTGGAAGGATGAGGATTCCCATTGGTGTCATCGGAATCATCTATGAATCGAGACCGAATGTGACTGCTGATGCCGCCGGCCTCTGCCTTAAATCGGGCAATGCGATTATCCTCCGGGGAGGTTCAGAGGCTTTTCACTCCAATCAGGCCATCGTCCATATCCTTCAAAAAGCCTTAAACAAGGCGGATGTTCCGGAGGAAGCGGTCCAAATCTTTTCCCGGACCGAAAGGGAAGCCATCCAGGAGATGCTCCAGCTCGAAGAGGAGATCGATCTCATCATCCCCAGGGGAGGGGAAGCCTTGATCCGTTTTGTGACAACCCATTCGAAGATCCCGGTCATCAAACATTATAAGGGGGTCTGCCATATCTTCGTCGATGAGACTGCGGATCAGGAGATGGCCCTGCGGATCTGCCTCAATGCCAAAGTCCAGCGGCCCGGGGTATGCAATGCCATGGAGACGCTCCTTGTCCATGAGAAGATAGCGGGCGGCTTTCTTCCGAAGATTGCAGAGGCCCTTCGTAAAGAGGGCGTGGAACTGCGGGGATGCCCGCAGACCCAAAAGATCCTCTCCGGAATCAAGGAGGCGAAGGAGGAGGACTGGTATGAGGAATATTTGGACCTCATCCTTTCCATCCGGGTGATAAAAGGGATCGAGGAGGCGCTGAAGCATATCGCTACCTATGGGTCGCTCCACACGGAGTCGATTCTCACCTCCGATTATCAGAACGCCCAGCGCTTTCTGAGGGAAGCCAACTCCTCCTGCGTCCTGGTCAACGCCTCCACCAGGTTCAACGACGGGTTTGAGCTGGGCCTGGGCGCTGAGATGGGGATCAGCACCTCCAAACTGCACGCCTTCGGACCGATGGGTCTGGAGGAGCTGACAACGACCAAATTTATCGTCTATGGAGAAGGACAAGTCCGAACTTGAAAGCACAAAAAGTTCGGAGTCATTAGTCGCATAGTCGATTCGTCTGTTAGTCGGATAATAAAAGACTATGGGACTATCGGACTATCGGACTACGAGACTATTTTCTCCGAACTATTTTGGGATTTGGTTATTGGTGCTTGGAATCTTATAAGCTAAACGGTTATAAATAATTACATGAAAGAAAAAATGGAGAAGGAAACTAAAAGAAAGAAGATCGGGCTTTTCGGAGGGACTTTCAATCCCGTCCATCTGGGGCATCTCAGAGGAGCGGAGGAGATTCGGGAGGCCTTTCGCCTGGATGAAATTATCTTCATCCCGTCAGCCATCCCCCCTCATAAGGCCATGGAGGAGATCATCGATGCGAAGCACCGGCTGGAGATGGTGAGACTGGCCATTGCCTCCAATCCATACTTCTCCATCTCTGACATCGAACTCTCAAGGCCCGGGAAATCCTATTCGATCGACACCATCCGCCATTTTCGTGAGGGGTGCGCCGATGCCCTCTTTTTCATCCTGGGAGGGGATGCCTTTGTGGAAATAGAGACCTGGAAGGATTTTCAAAACCTCTTCACCCTCTGCCATTTCATCGTGATGGCCCGGCCAGGATTCCAAAAAACCCCTGTCGCCTCTCAGCTTCCAGGCCCTCTGACTCCTGCCTTTCAATATGATCTCGAAACAAAGGTCTGGGTTCATCTTTCGGGATGCCATCTCTATTTCAAAGAGATCTCTTTCCTCGATATCTCTTCGACGAAGGTACGGGAGTTGATCGAGAGAGGGGATTCGGCGAGGTATCTCATCACTCCCGAGACAGAAGCCTATATCCATAAACACGGGCTTTACCGGAAGAGGGGATGACCGGGCAAAATATTTTTCATATTTTTCATTTTTCTATTGTCATCCTCATTTTTTCTGGTATAATGCTACACTCAAAATCATCGTAACCGGAGGATATGGCCACCGACTCAAAGACAAAATCTCTCCTCTGCCTCAAGGCAGCGATTGAAAAGAAGGCTCTGGACCCGGTTCTTCTCGATATGAGGGGAATCTCCTCTGTGACGGATTACTTCCTCATCTGTGCCGGGAAATCGGATCGTCAGGTCCAGGCCATTGCCAGATCGATTGAGGAGGCCCTTCAAAAGGAGGGAGTCCGCCCCCTCGGGCAGGAGGGAGCAATCCATGGGAAATGGATTCTGATGGATTATAACGATGTGGTGGTTCATATCTTTCTGGAACCGGTCAGAACGTTCTACGACTTAGAAGGGATATGGGGCGATGCGGTTCGCATCGAGCCTAACTTGGGAGCGCAGGGTGCCTAAAAAACGGGTGGTTTCGAAAAAATCGAAAAAAAAGATCAATCCCCTAAAGAAGGGATTAGAGAAAGGGATCGATAAGAAAAAAAAGATGAATGCCTTAAAAAAGGAGATGGAGAAAGGGGTAGATAAGATTGATAAAAGGACGCTATCCCGCTTCAAAAAAATCCTTCTCAAGGAGAGGGAACAGATCGTGGGGGAAGTCAAACAGACCTATGCGTCGTCTCAGGAGATGGGACAGGATGGGACCCAGGACATAGGAGATGAGGCGGCCAATATCTACAACAAACAGATCCTGCTCAGCCTCAACGAAAGTGAACGGATGAGACTCCAGGAGGTGGATGAAGCGCTCGATCGTATAGGGGCAGGCGCCTATGGAATCTGCGAAGAGTGCAGTGAGCCTATCAGCCTGAAAAGGCTTGAGGTCCGGCCGGTGGCAAAGTACTGTGTGGCCTGTTTGTCAAAGCTGGAAAAGGGGATACTCTAAGAGATGCTGGTGAAACTGCTTTTCATTATCATTCTGGGCCTGATTTCCATCTTCTGCTGGGTCTCTCTGACCAATCCATTAGATGTCCAATTCCGCTTTTTTGGAAAGATCATCCCCACCGATCTCTCCACCCTCATGATCACCTCTTTGGTGTTGGGCGCTTTGCTCGTCTTCATCAGCACCATGGCGAGGGATGCCAAGCGCGCCATCGAGGGCTATCGTCAATCGCGGAAGAGAAAGAAGGAGCAATCCATTAAGGAGGAGCTGAACAAAGGGATGGAGGATCTCCTACGGGGGAATCTGGCGAGAGCCAAGGTGCACTTTACAGAGGTCCTGAAGAACGATCCTTTCCAGAAGGATCTCTATTTAAAGCTTTCGGAGATCTCGGTCAAAGAAGGAAATGATGAAGAGGCTCTCCACTGGCTGGAGAGGGCGCGATGGATCGATAATAAGAATGTCGAGATTCCCCTCCGACAGGCAGAAATCTATCAGCGAACGGAGCGTCTTGATGATGCCATCCGAACCTTAAAGCGCGCCGTCGGTCTCGATGAAAGCAATCTCAAGGCATTGAAAAGTTTGAGAGAGATCTATCGGAACAGTCGGAGATGGGAGGAGACGATCCGGGTCCAGAAGTCGATTTTAAAGCTGGCCAAGGGAAAACAGAAAGAAGAGGAGGAGAACCTCTTCTTTCTGGGCTTGAAGTATGAATATGCCAGGGATCTTCTAATCCAGGGCGAAGAATATCTTGAGGACGCTCTGAAGGTTGCCAAAGAGATCGTCCGGGAGGAGAAGACCTTTGAACCCGGGTTTGTCTTGTTGGGCGACATCTATCTCCGGACAGGGAAATGGGCTTCCGCAGGAAAGGTCTGGGGAAAGAGCTTCAGGCGGTTCAAATCGATCATCTTCATCCTCCGATTGGAAGAGCTCTATCTCGACAGGGAGGACCCGGGCACCCTGCTCCGCATCTATCAAAGGACCATGAGCGACAATCCTGACAACTGGATGCTCGCCTTCTTCTATGCCAAGCTCTGTTTAAGGCTGGAGATGCTGGACGAAGCCTTTGAGGAGATCAATACGATCAGTTTAAGACAGAAGGATTTTCCCGCCCTTCACAGGCTTTTCGCGGAGATCTACCTCCACAAGAAAGATTTCAGCCGGGCGGCCCAGGAGTTTGAGAAGACCTTCGAATTGAGCGGGACATCCTATCTCCCCTTCGTCTGCAATGTCTGCGAAAGGGAATCGAAGGAATGGACAGCCTACTGCCCTCAATGTCACCGCTGGTCCACCTATACGATCAAAGAGGTTGAAAAAATCATCTCCCCGCTTCCTCCCCCTCGTCCCTTTTCCAAAAGGGCCTTCTTCTCCCTCGAAGAAAGATAAAGGGGGGCTCCAAGATTAGAATGAATGTGCGCCCTGATTGAAAGATTCCTCCAATTTTTATTGCCTTCCCAATGCCATTGCTGTGAAAGATTTTTAGAAGAAGGCCAGAAAGGGATCTGCCCGGATTGTCTCTCGAAGATCAGGTGGATTGAGCCGCCGCTGTGCACACTCTGCGGAGCCCCGTTTCTCTCCGGGGAGATAGAGAACCATCCCTGCGGCGCTTGTCTGACCAGGGGAAAATATTTTACAATGGCAAGGGCCCTGGGATATTATAAAGGGACCCTCAGGGAAGCGATTCATCGATGGAAATATGAAGAGAAGAGCTACCTCACTCTCTTCTTCGGAGAAAAATTAGCCGTAGGATTCCACCGTTATTGGGATCCCCAATCTTTCGACCTCCTCATCCCTGTTCCGCTTCACCCCAAACGGTTAAGGGAACGGGGGTTTAACCAGGCCCTTCTTCTCGTAAAGGAGTTAAGTCAAAGAACCCGGATCCCGTACTCGAAAGGGTTGCTCCGGAAGAGGATACCCACTCCCCCACAGGTCAATCTGAGCGGTGGAGAGAGGGAAAAGGGCGTAAGAGGCTCCTTCCATATTCAAAAAGATGAAGAGATAAAAGGGAAATCGATCCTTCTGGTCGATGATGTTTATACGACCGGCGCAACGGTCAACGAATGTTCGAAGGTGTTGTTGAAAGCAGGCGCAGAGCGGGTCGATGTATTGACCATTGCCCACGCCATCAAGCAATTATAAATTCGAAGCACGAAATCCGGGCGAAGCTTCCCGAAGGGATCAATTCGAAACAAGCACAAATGTTCAAAATCCAAATGTCTTAAAAAAAGTTTAGAATTTTGGTAACAATTTAGCTGTTTGAAAAAACTTGTAAAATCCCTCCCTACCTCCCTTTGCCAAAGGGAGGAAAAGAGATT
>JAGXSW010000131.1 GCA_018333715.1 Syntrophaceae bacterium
TATGTAACTCAGGGCCCTGCCGCAGGAGCCCTGATGAATCAGCCCTGAAGGGCTGAGTTACAGGTTGTGGTAAACTTAAGCAAACCATAACTGAGGGATTACCCGTCCCGAGAAATTTTTCTGGACAAAATTTTACTTGACAAACTATAAATTCTATAGTAATGGTAAAAACTATAAAATCTATAAAAGGAGTAAATTATGGAAATTCTAACCGTATCGCAGGCGAGTAAGTATTGTAAGGTTTCTTCTAAGACTATCATTAACTGGATCGAGGCAGGCCATCTAAAGGCATATAAGACCGTTGGGGGGCATCGAAGGATTAAGCAGGAGGATATGGATCAATTCCTCAGAGACAAAGGGATGCCTTTGCCGGAGGAACCCAAGGGAGAGGAGAGGAAGAAAATCCTTGTGGTGGATGACGATAAGATTATTGTTGAGACGATTGTCCAGGCCCTTGAAGAGGATGAGTATGGATATGAGATGATCTCCGCTTCGGATGGTTTTGAAGCTGGCCTTCAGGTAAGCCACTTCAAACCGGACCTCCTGATCCTCGATATCATGATGCCGGATATCAATGGATATGAGGTCTGTCAGAAGATCAAATTGAACCCTGATACAAAAGATATCAAGATTATTGTCCTCTCCGCCTATCTCAATGATGAGGCTTTCAAGCAGATGAAAGAGTATGGAGCGGAGGCGTGTTTTTCAAAACCCCTTCCGCTGGAGCAGTTGAAATATGAGGTGGCCAAATTGCTTGGGCTGAAGAAGTGATCCGTTTAACAATCTCCCATATCTGTTTTATAATTATAAGGAGAATCCTATGAAGTTAGAAGAGAGTTTAAAGAGTAAAAGATTTATCGTGACCTCTGAGATTCAACCCCCCATCGGGACAGGGGTTCAGGACCTTGTTCGAAATATTGACAAGATTCGGGGAAGGATTGATGCCCTGACCGTTCCCGAACTGAAGATTGAAGGGTTGGTGACAGACACGATGGGCACCTGCCGTGCATTAAAGGATCAGAAATTTGATCCCATCCTTCAGACCACCTGCAGGGAAAAGACCCGGATCGATATCCAGGATCATCTAATCAAAGCCTCAGAGGCGGGAATCGAGAACATCCTCGCATTCACGGAAGATTATCGTATCACTGGGGATAGTCTCCAGGAGATCATGTTCTTCCATGTCGATTCAGGGAAGCTCTTCTCCGTGGTCGAGAACCTCCAGGAAGGCCATGATATCGCAGGCAGGGAGCTCCTTGTAAAACCAAAGTTTTGTGTTGGATCAGGGATCGATTCGAGCTGGGGGAAGAAGGTTCCAGACATGGAGTTAAAAGAGATGGAGGAGCTGGCTGGACTGGGAACCCAGTATTTTCTGACCACACCGGTCTTCGATCTCGATTCCTTTAATCAATTTATGAACCGAGTCGGACCGATTCGAATTCCAGTGATTGCTGAAATCATCCTTGTCAGATCCGCAGAGATGGGACTCTTTTTGAATAAACATGTGAAACCGGGAATGGTGCCGAACCATATCATTGAGAAATTGGCGAAATCTCCGGACAAGGAGAAGGCCAGCATTGAGATCGTAAGCGATCTGGTCAAAGGGCTGAAGGACCTTTGCCAGGGAGTCCATTTCATTCCCATCGGAGCAGAGGACCGGATTTCAAAATACCTCGATGCATTGAAGCTTTGATGCAGCTCGATATCAATGTGGGATCCTAATAGGTGCTTGGCATAATCACCAAATTCCAAGCACCAATAACCAAATAAGCTCCAATGACCAATACCCAAACGATGAGTATAGGCCGTTGAGTTTAGTTTGGTGATTTGGACATTGGTTATTGGGATTTATTTGGAGTTTGGAATTTGGTGATTGGGATTTCAACTATCCCGTTTTATTCTAAACGAAAAGATATTTTAACATTAGAGAGGTTGAGTATGGCAGGTAAGATTGGCGCTGCCTTAGTCGTGGGGGGAGGGATCGCCGGGGTGCAAGCCGCTCTCGATTTGGCCAATTCCGGAATCCGGGTCTATCTTTTAGAGCGGACCCCGGCGATCGGCGGGAAGATGGCTCAACTCGATAAGACCTTCCCCACCAATGATTGCGCCATGTGTATCGTCTCTCCAAAATTAGTGGAGGCAGGCCGCCACCTCAATATCGAGATCATTACCAATGCGGAGTTGGTCTCTCTCGAAGGAGGGGCCGGACAGTTCAAGGCAACGGTTCGAAGACACCCGCGCTATGTGGACATGAGCAAGTGCACCAGTTGTAACGACTGCACTGAGGTCTGCCCCATCTTCCTTCCAAATGAGTTCAACGAAGGTCTCGATCAGAGAAGGGCAATTTATAGGCCTTATCCTCAGGCTGTTCCCAATACGTTCCTTGTTACCAAAAGGGGAACGAGTCTCTGTAAGTCCACCTGCCCTGCGGAGACAAGTGCCCAGGGCTATGTTGCCCTCATTCAGGCCGGCCGGTATAAAGAGGCGCTCGATGTGGTCAAAGAGTATAATCCTTTTCCTGCCTCGGTAGGGCGTGTTTGTAACCATCCTTGTGAAGAGAAATGCAATCGGGGAAAACTGGACACGCCGGTTTCCATCTGCGCTCTGAAGCGATTCGCGGCTGACTGGGTCTATGAGCATCGGGAGGAGTTAAAGGGAAAAGAAGACACGATTCACGATCCACGATCCACGATCCACGATGACAAAGAACAAGAGAGACCCAGAGCAAAGGTGGCCATCATCGGGGGAGGACCTGCAGGATTAAGTTGCGCCCACCAGCTCTCACGGATGGGCTATCAAGCCACGATCTTTGAAGCCCTTCCGGTGGCAGGCGGGATGATGAGGGTGGGTATCCCTTCCTACCGATTGCCAAGGGATGTTCTTCAGAGAGAGATCGATGAGATTATCCATCATCCGAATGTTGAATTGAAATTAAATGCTCCCGTCCGAAATATAAACAGCCTCTTCGACGCGGGTTATTCTGCCGTTTTTCTGGCGATGGGCGCCCATGAGGCGCAGAAACTTGGAATTCCTGGGGAGGAAGCGCTGGGTGTTCATCACGGCGTTCCCTTTTTGCAGGGCGTCAGTTTAGCAGAGAGATATGGCGTCACAGAGGGATTGGAAGACCGGTTCATCATTGCCTTTGGAATTCCGATTGCCCCCAGAGTGGGGGAAAAGACGGTTGTGATCGGCGGCGGAAATGTGGCCATCGATGCGGCAAGGACAGCCCTGCGATTGGGCGCCAAAGAAGTGAGCATCCTCTACCGTCGGTCACGGGATGAGATGCCTGCCAATTTATGGGAAATCGAGGCTGCGGAAAAGGAAGGAATTGAGATTCAGATTCTCACCGCTCCCGTCGAGGTGGTCGTTGGAGACGGTCATGTCAAGGGCGTCAAATGCGTGAAGATGGAATTGGGAGAGCCCGATTCATCAGGGCGAAGAAGGCCCATCCCCATCAAAGGTTCGGAACTTGTCGTTCCTGCGGATACGATGATCGCCGCAGTTGCCCAGGCCCCGGAAATCTCATTCCTCGATGAGACCCATGGCCTCGAAGTCACACCCAAGGGGACTTTTGCTATTGATGAACTGACCTTAACCACAAACCGGCCGGGCATCTTCGCAGGAGGAGATGTGGCCAGGGGACCCTGGATATTGATTCAGGCCATTGCGGATGGCCGGCGGGGAGCCCTCTCCATCGATCGTTATCTGAGAGGTGTTCCTCTTCTTACTCCAAGGGAACAGATCCCTCTTCCTGTGGTTGATCTATCTCGTGAAGAGATTGATCAGATGGTTGAGGAGGGGAAAGTCGATTTGTCACCCAGGACAAAAAATCCTGAATTACCGGAGGAAGAGAGAGTCAGAAATTTTAGAGAGGTGGAACTGGTTTTCACTGAAAAACAGGCAAAGCAGGAAGCGGATCGCTGTCTTGCCTGCGGGATCTGTTCGGAATGTCATCTCTGCGTCCATGTCTGTAAACGTGAAGCGATCGACCATCAGCAGGCGGATGTTCTTGAAGAGTTGGAAGTGGGTTCTGTCATTCTTTCTCCCGGCTACTCCCTCTACAATCCCGAACTTTCACCCGAGCTGGGCTATGGCCGTTATCCCAATGTGGTGACGAGCATGGAGTTTGAGAGAATGCTCAGCGCCTCCGGCCCATGGGGCGGCCATGTCACACGGCGCTCTTCAGACCATCAGGAACCTAAAAAGATTGCTTTCCTTCAATGCGTGGGATCGAGGGAGAAGGAGCATGATTACTGCAGTTCGGTCTGCTGCATGTATGCGACCAAAGAGGCGATGCTCGCCATGGAGCACATCCCAGGTGTGGAGATCAAGATCTTCCAGATGGATATGAGGGCTTTTGGAAAGGGATTTGACGCCTATTTCGAAAGGGGCAAGGAGAAGGGAATTCAGTATATTCCCTGCCGTCTCTCGGGATTGGAAGAAGATCCCCAGACAAAGGATATACTCATTCGGTATGAGGATTCGGATGGAGGACATAACGTTAAAGAGGAGAAAGTTGATCTGGCGATACTGAGCGTCGGCATGTCTCCTCTTCCGGACATTCAACGGTTGGCAAAGGCATCGGGCATTGAACTCGACTCCTATCAATTCTGCCGCACGGAAGACTTTAAGCCGATCGATACGAGCCGTCCTGGCGTCTTTGCCTGCGGCGCTTTTACAGAACCGAAAGATATTCCTGACAGTGTGATTCAGGCAAGCGGCGCGGCCGCCAGAGCCCTTTCCGTGATCGGTGAAGTTAGAGGAACGCTTGCGAGAAAGAAGGAGTATCCTCCGGAAAGAGAAGTCTCTCAAGAAGAAGAGCCGCGAATCGGAGCCTTCATCTGCAGTTGCGGAACGAATATCGCCGGAACCGTCGATGTGAAGGAGGTCACCGAATTTGCCAAATCCCTCCATGGAGTCGTCCATGCTGAGAATACGATCTATACCTGCTCGGCAGACTCGTTGAAGTTGATCCAGGAGAGGGTCAATGAGCTCAACCTGAACCGGGTCATCGTCGCCTCCTGCACACCAAGGACGCATGAACCTCTTTTCAGAGATACGATTCGAGAGGTGGGACTCAATCCCTACCTTTTTGAGATGGCCAATATCCGGGATCAATGCTCCTGGGTTCATATGTCTCAGAAGAAGGAAGCCACAGAGAAGGCGAAAGAACTTGTCCGGATGGCGGTGGCGTGTTCCAGAAATCTGGAACCCCTTCATGAAGTCCCGCGAAGTCTTGTTCACAGCGGCCTGGTTGTGGGCGGCGGTTTGGCTGGGATGGTCAGCGCCTTGAGCATGGCAGAGCAGGGATATCCGGTCTATCTGGTCGAGAGGGAAAAAGAACTGGGTGGCAGACTGAGACAGATCTATCACAGCGGCAATGGAGGCGACCCACAGACTTATCTGAGGGATTTAATAAAGAAGGTGGAGAGCCACCCGAGAATTGAGGTCCTGAAAGGATATCAGGTCGTGGAACATGAAGGGGCTGTAGGAAATTTTAAGACGAAAGTGGCTAAAATGAATGGTTCGGATCAGAGGGTCTTAGACCACGGAACCACGGTCATCGCAACAGGCGGAAGAGAGTACCGAGGCAAAGCCTATCTCTTGGGTGAGGATTCGAGAGTGATCACACAGGAAGAGTTTGAGAAACGGTTGTCCGTTTCCGATCTCTCCCTTTCAAAAGCCAAATCCATTGTGATGATTCAATGTGTAGGCCCGTGGGATGAAGACCCTTCCAAACCTTTCTATTGCAGTCGAATCTGCTGCAATGTAGCGGTCAAGAATGCCATCCGGATAAAAGAACTTCATCCCGGCGCCTCGGTCACCATCCTTTATAAAGATATGAGAACCTATGGTTTCAAAGAGGCATTTTACACAGAGGCGAGGGAGAAGGGAGTTCTTTTCGTTCGTTTTGAAGATAAGAAAAAACCTTCTGTCTCGTTATCCGGTGGACGAATCTCTGTTCAGATAGAAGACCCCATGCTTCATCTTCCCCTTAACTTTCATCCGGACCTGCTCGTTCTCTCTGAAGCGGTCGTTCCCAATGAGGGAAGCAAGGAGCTGGCAAATTTCTTCAAATTCCCATTGACACTGGATGGATTTTTCCTGGAAGCTCATGTCAAATTAAGACCCGTCGATTTTGCGAGTGATGGCCTCTATCTCTGCGGGATGGCCCACTATCCGAAATCGATCAACGAGACCATTGCCCAGGCTGAGGCGGCCTCTGCACGGGCGGCAACAATCCTTTCTCAGGAATGTCTACAGGTCGGCGGCGTGGCGGCGATGGTGGAGGGGGAGCGGTGCGCGGCCTGTTTGACCTGTGTGAGGGTCTGTCCCTACAATGTGCCGGTGATCAATGCCAGAGGTGAGGCGGAGATCGATCTGGCCAAATGCAAGGGGTGCGGAAGCTGCGTGGCAGAATGTCCGGCCAGAGCCATAGAGCTGATGCACTTCAGAGATGGCCAGCTCTGGGCCAAGAGCCAGGCGCTGGTAAGAAATTAGAAGAAATTAGGGACACTTCCCAATTTTTATCATTGGAAAATTATCTTAATACGAAAAATTGGGAAGTGTCCCTAATTTCCTAATTTCGCGAACTGACAGGGAGAGACAATGGAAGCAGTTCAGGAGACACGAGTCACTAATCACGAATCACCAGTCACCCGGTTTGAGCCTGAGATACTGGCTTACTGTTGTGAGCATTGAGCTTATAGCGCCGCGGACCTGGCAGGTTCGATGAGGTTATCGTATCCCACGAACGTCAAGATCGTGAAAGTTCCCTGTACGGGCAGGGTGGACATCCTGTTGATTCTCAAAGCCTTTGAATCGGGGGTGGACGGGGTCTATCTGGCGGGGTGCCTGGAGGGGGAGTGTCACTTCCTGAGAGGGAATTTGAGGGCCAAAAAGAGGGTTCAGTATGTGAAGACACTATTGGACGAGGTGGGATTGGGTTCTGGCCGTGTGGAGATGGTCAACATGAGCTCTGCTCAGGGCCAGCGATTTGCAGAGGTGGCCAGAGAGATGACGGAGAAGATTCGGGTGTTAGGACCAAGCCCTGTCAAAAGATCGAAAGTCGAAGGTAGAAAGTAGAGAGTGGAGAGTTAGATTCTTAACTACTTTCTACTTTCTACTTTCCACATTCCACCTTCGGGAGCGGAGGCGTAGATGATTGTAGCAAACCGTAAGCCATTGGAAGAGATACTCACGATGCTCAAACCCTACAAAAAGGTCTTGCTTCTGGG
>JAGXSW010000132.1 GCA_018333715.1 Syntrophaceae bacterium
TTCAAGTGCGTTCGTTATCTCAGGCAAGATTTGTTCAGAAACTGGGAAAACTATCTGGAGTATCTATGGAAAAGATAGCCAAAGCACTGGCTCTTGTGCTCTCAATCGAATAACCATGGAGGATATGCCTTTTGATGAGAATATTGAGAAACGCTATCCTGATTTAAATTGTATTTTACTGAGGAAATTTATTATTGGAGAAGAGAAACCAAATGCAAGGTTTCTTTAGAAATATTCTGAGAATCAATCTCAAAACCAAAACCTTTAAAGAAGAATCCATCTCTGATTCTGTTTATGAAACTTATCTGGGGGGAAAGGGACTTGGCACGTATCTCCTCATGAAGGAAAATCCTCCTGGGGTCGATCCCTTATCTCCTGGAAACAGACTGATCTTCGCCCTCGGCCCGATAACCAATACCCGGATCTATGGCTCCTGCCGGCATGGCGTCTTCACCAAATCTCCTTTAACTGGCATCTTCTCTGAATCCTATGCCGGAGGGAAAGCCGCAGAGTCGATGAGCCGGACTGGTTATGATGCGTTCATATTTGAAGAAGCATCCGAAAGCCCCGTATGGGTTGAAGTCTCGGATCAAAACGTAATCTTTCATGACGCAAAAGAACTCTGGGGGAAAGATACGTATTCCACCGAAGATGAGGTTCTGAAAAGAACTAATCAGAAAGGGGCAGGCGCGCTGGTCATTGGCCCTGCTGGAGAGAATCTTGTCCGATATGCGGTCATTGAAAATGATTACTGGCGATCTCTTGGAAGAACCGGAGTGGGCGCTGTGATGGGATCAAAGAAGGTCAAGGCCATTGCCTTCCATGGGGTGAAGAAGCGGGAGGCCGCCTATCCTGATCGGGTCGAGCAGTTCGCCAGAGAAACTTTAGAGCGAGGGAAAGATAATCCTGGAGTTCAAAACTACAAAAGAATGGGAACTCCCATGCTGGTAGCCATGAACAATGCGGTGGGAGGGTTTCCATCGAAGTACTGGCATCTCGGAACCTTCGAGGGATGGGAAAAAATCAGCGCGGAGGCTCTCCTCGAACGATGCAATGTGAAACCCAGCGCCTGCCTCCGATGTTTTGTGGCCTGCGGCGACCTGAGTGAAGTCAAAGAGGGTAGACACAAAGGTTTAAAGATCGAAGGGCCTGAATATGAGACGATCTATGCATTTGGTGGTCTCTGCATGATCCACGAGATTGAGGAGATCATGTATCTCAATGATATCTGCGACCGTCTGGGCATGGATACGATCTCCGCTGGAAGCCTCTGCGCCTTTGCCATGGAAGCCTCAGAGATGGGACGAATTCAGGAAAGAATTTCCTGGGGCGATGTGGACAGGACTGCTCAACTTCTCCATGATATTTCATCCAAAAAAGGAATCGGAGCCATCCTGGCAGAAGGAATCCGGCATGCCGCCAATGCCTGGGAGATGGAAGATGTTGCCATCCATGTAAAGGGCCTTGATCCTGCGGGTTATGATCCAAGAGTTCTGAAAGGGATGGGCCTCGCCAATGCCACCTCCGATCGGGGAGCCTGCCATTTAAGGGCGACATTCTACAAAGCAGAGCTCGCCGGGATGATTCCGATGGATCAGATGGAGGGAAAAGCAAAACTCTTCCTCGAATTCGAAGACCGGTTTAACATCCATGATTCCCTCATTTTGTGCCGGTTTTACCGGGACCTCTATTGGGATTGGAATTACCTTTCGACAATCGTCGAAATGACCACAGGTCTCAAATTGGATGAGGCAGGGTTGAGAAAGATTTCCTCCTCGATCCAGAATGAGACCAGAAGATTCAATCTTCGTGAGGGAATGACTCCAAAGGATGATACCCTTCCTAAACGATTCTTTGATGAACCCCTCGGCAAAGAGGGAAAGACGATCCGAAGAGAAGACCTCCGGAGGATGCTTCAGGATTATTATGCCCTGAGGGGGTGGAGTCAGGAAGGGGTCCCGGTATAACCGAGGGGAACCCGGTATAACCCCTCAGTTAGAGTTGTTTTTATCCCCCTTTGGTCTCCGACCCAGAGCGGTCTCTGACCCGGAGGGCAAAGGGGGATAAAGGGGGATTTTAAAATTATGCTGGAGAAATCTCCCCTAACCCCTCTTTGCCAAAGAGGGGTATAAAGGTAAATTTGTATTACTTGAACCAATAACTGGGGGGTAACTGGGGGGTTACAACCCGGTATCTTTTTTATTTGACAAGGCAAACCTAATTTGATAACTTGCCCAGCAGGCAGAAGGAGAGCTTTGCTTCCAGCTCGATGGTTCTTTAAGGTGAGAGTCTAATAGAAAGGAGGGGCAAAAGATGGCTAAGAAAATCACAAGAAGGAACTTTTTGAAAAGCACGGTTGTTGGGGGTGTGGCTGCCGGAATGGGTTTTGGGAGCTATCAGATCACCTATGGCCAGGCTAAAAAACCAGCCGGGCCGATTAAGATTGGCGGGCAGGGGGCCATCTCCGGAGCCCACGCCGATTATGGCTGGCAGATGATGGCAGGCGCCACTCTGGCCATTGAAGAGATCAATGCAAAGGGCGGGATTTTGAAACGAAAACTCGAACTTAAATTTATGGACGAGGAGTTAAAACCTGCCACAGCGGTAAAGAATGTGAGATATCTTGCCACCGAATGGGGAGCTGATTTTCTATTTGGGGTAGACTCCAGCGGGTCTGCCATGGCGATCGGCCCCGTCCTGCCTGAAGTCAATCGACTCCACTTCTTCTGCCATGCGGCGACCCACCGTTTGACTGAAGAATTAGTTGCAGGTAAGGGAATCAAACAGATCTTCAGAATGGTCGTCCCTGTTTATCAGGATGCTCTTGTGGCCTGGATTTTAAAAGACATGCCGGAGGTCAAGAGGATCGCCGGGATCAATTGTGATTATGAATATGGATATGTGGCATGGAATCTGTTTAAGGAGAGCATTAAGAGGTTCCGCCCCGATGTGGAATTTGTGGCGGCGGCCTGGGCCCCCTTCTGGACCATGGACTTCTCCTCTCATATCTCCGCCGTAATGGCTGAAAAACCCGATGCCATCTTTGCGACACCATGGGCAGGTGAAGGAGTGATGTTGTTGAGACAGTCCCTCATGTTTGGGGTCTTTGATAAAATCCATTTATGGTGGCAGGCAATGGGTGGTTCTGTGGACCTTCTGGAAGGTATCTCCAGGGAGATAGAAGGAGATAAGTTTAAAGGAAAACTCTGGGGGACTGCTCGCTACATCCATAATTACCCGGTATCCCCTGAAAATAAAGCCTTTGTCGATGCTTTCAGAAAGAGATGGGGGAAATTCCCTAACTACTCTGCAGAATCAAGCTATTCCTCCATCTATGCGATCAAAACCGGAGCTGAGAAAGCCAAATCCTTAGAAACGGATAAGGTCGCAACCGCCCTGGAAGGAATGGAATTGAAGACGCCTGCAGGACCTCGCCTGATCCGGAAAGAAGACCATCAAGCGGTTTACACTGTCCCTGCCGGAAGGGCAATGAAAAGCCCGGACTATACGATCCCCATCCTCGGGGATTTGAGAGTGATTCCGGCAAAAGACTATTACCGTCATCCGCCCTTTACGCCTGTGGCGGCAACAAAATAATATTTTCACCCTCCCCCTCGCCCCCTCCCGTCAAGGGAGGGGGTTGGTATTTAAGAGTAAAGGATCTAAAACTCCCTCTCCCCTTGCGCCTGCCTGCACGAAGCGTTTCGGCGAAGGCAGGGGAGAAGGTTGCCTGCCTGCGGTAGGCAGGGGGTGAGGGAAAGAATGTTAAGAGATGCTTGAAAAATTAATCTTCCAGGGTCTGATCGGTTTGAGTCTGTCAATGTATCTCTGGCTGCTTGCGGCCGGGCTAACCCTCGTCTTCGGAGTCCTGGGAGTCCTCAATTTCGCCCATGGCAGTCTCTTTATGCTGGGGGCTTATGCGACTTTTACCTTCTACGGAAAACTCGGTCTCAATTTTTGGCTATCCATTCTCTTGAGCCTAATCAGCGTCGGCATCATTGGAACAATTCTCGAGCGTTTTTTTATCCGGCGGATTTACGATCTTGATCTTCCATATCAATTAATTTTAACTTTTGGTTTTATTCTAATCTTCGATGACCTGGTCAAGATCGTTTGGGGAGGCGTCGCCATGATTCCTCCCATGCCCCACTTCCTGGAAGGTAGTCTTTCTATCTTGGGGAGACCCTATCCCATTTACAACATCTTCATTATCTTTGCCGGAGTGGCTGTTGCTTTTCTGCTCTGGCTTATCCTGGAGAAAACCTGGTGGGGAAGGATGATCCGGGCCTCTGCATCCGACCGGGAGATGGCCAGCGCCATCGGAATCAATATCCCACTCCTTTTTACCACTGTTTTTGTCTTTGCGGCCATGCTTGCGGCCCTTGGCGGGGCATTGGGAACCCCAGTGCGTGTGGTTGCTCCCGGAATTGGAACATCCATGATTATTCAGGCTTTCGTGATCACGGTCATCGGCGGATTGGGAAACCTGAAAGGAGCTTTTGTCGGAGCATTGATTGTTGGTATATTAACAGCGTTCGGGATTCTTCTCTTCCCAGTTTTTGAACTCTTTATTATCTTTGTGGTGATGGCGATTGTCTTATTAATAAAACCAGAAGGACTCTTTGGGAAATGATCAATGAAAAATAGTCAATTAGCATTTATCAATTGAGAACCACTAAAAACATATGATTCTTTTTGGGCTTTCGGAGTCATTGCTAACTGTTAATTTTATAATGCTAACTTTACAATGAGATTAAAAACTCTTCTTCTCATCTTATTGATCCTCCTCCTTCTTCTCATTCCTGCATTCGGAGGAAAGTACATCCTTTACATGGCCATCCACATCCTTATCCTCTCCGTATTTGCCCTGGGATTCAACCTCCTTCTGGGTTATACGGGGTTGCTTTCCTTCGGACAGGCAGGATTTTTTGCAGTAGGCAGTTATGCTTGTGCGAAAATCCTTCTCGTCATGCCATCCCTTTTATTAGGAGTCATTGCCGGTACGCTCGCCGGAGGAATTTCCGCCCTTATCCTGGGTTACCTCTGTGTCCGTCATTCTCGAATCTACTTTTCGATGCTCACCCTCTCCTTCGGGATGATGATCTATTCCTTGGCCTGGAAATGGCGAGACGTGACCGGTGGCGATGATGGCTTGGTGGGCATCCCAAGAGCTCCCTTAGAAATTCCAGGAATATTCAGCATCAATATGAGTTCTATGGGAAACTATTATTACTTCGTTCTGATCATTTCGCTCATTGCCATCTTCATCATCTATCGTATGGTCCACTCGCCCTTCGGACTCACCCTGAAAGGAATCAGGGACAGCGAGAACCGTGTGGCCTACGCAGGGATTTCCATAAGAACCTATCGCCTTCTCTCTTTTACCATTGCCGGTTTGTATGCAGGGCTTGCCGGGTCCTTCCTGCCCCCTCTCGAGAATACGGTCACCCCTCCCATTGCCCACTGGACCCATTCAGCCGAACCCGTCATGGTCACTCTCCTGGGAGGGATTCATACCTTTTCCGGGCCCATTGTTGGATCTATTCTCTTTTATATCATTAAGGACATCATCGTCAGGTATACCCAGTACTGGCTGATTCTCTTTGGTTCCATTGTCATCTTGTTGGTTCTGGTCTTTCGTGGAGGCGTGGTGATCTTCTTTACCGAAAAAATCCTGCCTATGTTGTCTCGTCGTTCCCCTCCCCCTTGATGGGGGAGGGCGAGGGTGGGGGTGAGTAACTGCACTATCTCCCCCTCACCTCAATCTTCTCCCACCAGGGGAGAGGAGGTCTTTAATAAATCGGGCGGATTAGTATGGCCGAACTGCTCAGAACAGAGAAATTGAAGAAATATTTCGGCGTGGTCAGCGCGGCGGATGATGTCAATCTCACCATTGAGAAAGGGCAATTGACCTCGGTCATCGGTCCGAATGGGGCAGGAAAGACCACCCTCATCAACCTTCTGACCGGAAACATTCTCCCTGACTCCGGAAAGGTCTTTTTCAACGGAGAAGAGATCACCCGCCTGCCCATTCACAAAAGGGTGAAAAAGGGGATCTGCCGTTCCTTTCAGATCATGAATATCTTCCCTAAACTCTCCGTCTATGAAAATCTCCAGATTCCGATCCTGTCCTATCTGAATAGGAGCATGAGATTTTACAGACCCGCACAATGCCATGCCGATGCCAATAAACGGGTCGATCAATTATTGCAGGAGATCGGGCTGACGGAAAAAAAGAACCTGTTCGCCGGGACCTTATCCCATGGGGACCAGAGGCTTCTCGAGATCGGCCTGGCCATGGCTCCGGAGCCCAAACTCCTCTTCCTTGATGAACCCACTGCGGGAATGAATCCCGTGGAAAGAGTCAGGGTCCTGGAAAATATCAGAAGATTATCGATTGAGAAAGAGTTCACTTTTCTGATAGTCGAACACGATATGGATATCGTCTTCTCCCTTTCAGACCGCATCGTGGTCCTCCACCGCGGTCAGATTCTGGCCGATGGCACACCCGCTGAGATCAGGCAGAATGACGATGTCCGAAAGGTCTATCTGGGCGAGGAGATCTTCTGGGAGAAAAAATGACTGAGGATCTGAATTACCCTATTCTTATCGTTGACCGGATCGATACCTTCTACGGTCAGAGCCATGTCCTCCAGGAGGTTTCTCTGTCCATTAATGGGGGAGAGGTCGTCTGTCTCCTCGGAAGAAACGGAGTAGGAAAGACCACCACTCTCCGCTCGATCATGGGGTTGACTCCTCCGCAATCGGGACAGATTTTTTTCAAAGGGGTCCCTGTTGTCCGAAAGCCCGCCTTTCAGATTGCGCGGATGGGAATCGGTTATATGCCTGATGATCGGCGAATCTTCCCGGACCTGACCCTCTTTGAAAACCTTGAGATCGCACGCCGGCTATCGAGCAAAGAGAAGGTTCAGTGGACTTTTGAGAAGGTTTATGATCTTTTCCCGGCCTTCGTCGATATGAAGACAAGGAAGGGAACCCAGTTGAGCGGGGGCGAACAGAAGATGCTGGCGATCGGCCGGGCGTTGATGAAAAACCCTGACCTCCTTCTCCTGGATGAACCCTCCGAAGGACTTGCGCCGCTCATTGTTCAAAACCTGGTTGAAGTGATTGGCCGTATCCGAAACGAGGGCGTCACCATTCTTCTGGCGGATCAGAATCTCAAATTCTGCCGAAAGACCTCGGATCGGGGCTACATCCTTGAAAAAGGCATGGTTCAGCACCAGGGCATGATGGAAGAGATCTGGCAGAACGAAGAGATCGTCAAGAAATACCTCGTCCTTTAAAAATCAAACCCTCCGACTCTTTCTCCCCATCTCCTCATCCCCCCATCACCCCATCTCCCTTTCATCTCCCACTTTACAAAAAATTAATATACTGGTAATGAATTAAAATATGAGAATCCTATCCCTCAAAATCTCCCTGCTCATCATGGGGGCAAGCGGCATCGTTGCCCAGATTGTCCTCCTGCGGGAACTCCTCATCTCTTTTTTGGGCAATGAACTCACCCTCGGCATCATCCTGGCCAACTGGTTGATCCTTGAGGCCGTAGGTTCTTTTGTCATCGGTAAAACGGTGGAGAAGGTTGAAAGGAAGATGGAGGTCTTTGTCTCCCTCCAGATTTTCTTCTCAGTGGCTCTTCCCTTTTCCATCTACCTCTGCCGGATATTTAAAAACATCCTTCTCACCACTCCGGGAGAAGGCCTCGGTTTCGCACCCATCCTCTATTCTTCTTTCCTCATCCTGCTTCCTGTCTCCATCTCCCACGGCGCCCTCTTCACCTATGGCAGTAAACTCTATTCCCGATATGAAAAGGATGGCGCCACCTCCATCGGAAAGGTCTATATCCTCGAAACCATCGGGTCCATTATCGGGGGCTTACTCATCACCTTCTTACTGGTTCAATATTTCAATTCCTTTGAGATCGCCTTCATGATCTCCTTGATCAATGCCCTCGTCTCCGTGTCCCTCCTCTGGCCGGAAAAAAAACCTCTTTTCCAAATCCGTCACCTCTTCTGTTTTCTCTCCATCCTTTACGTCATGCTCTTTCTCTTCCTTCTCTTCTCGCCCCTTTCAAACAAGATTCACCGCTCTTCCCTCCAGCTACAGTGGAGAGGCTTAAATGTCATCCACAACGAAAATTCAATCTACGGGAATATCACGGTTACACAAAGGGGTGAACAATTTACCTTTTTTACAGATGGCCTTCCTTCCATCACCACTCCTGTCCCTGACATCGCCTCCATTGAAGACCTTGTCCACTTTTCAATGCTTTCCCATGGAAAACCTGAATCGGTTCTCATTCTGAGCGGCGGGGCTGGAGGGATGATCCATGAGATTTTAAAATATCCGGTCGCCCGCCTCGACTATGTCGAACTCGACCCACTCCTTCTGAGTTTGATCCAAAATTTTCCAACCCCCCTCACCCAATCCGAACTCTCCGACCCAAGGGTGAAGATTCATTATACGGATGGCCGATTCTTCGTCAGCAAAACTCCGGATTCTTTTGACATCATCTTAATAGGGCTTCCTGCCCCCCGGGAACTTCAGACAAACAGGCTCTTCTCGTCCGAATTTTTCTCCATTGCCCGGAAAAAGATGAACCCCGGAGGAATCATCGTCTTAACTCTTCCGGGATCATTAACCTATATCAGTCCGGAGCTGAGAGACCTGAATGGGTGCATCCTGGACACCTTAAAGAGCATTTTCAAATATGTGAGGATCATCCCTGGAGATACGAACCTCTATTTTGCATCGGACTCAAAAAGTCTTGAAGAGGTTACTGCCCCGGAGATAGTGAGAAGGCTTGAGGAGAGAAAGATTAAAACAAATCTCTTCACAAAAAGCTATATTGAGTATAGGCTCCATGAGAGGTGGCTCAACTGGTTTTCAAAATCGATGGAGAGGAAGGAGGTTCATATTAACTCCGACTTCAGACCTCTCGGCGTCTTTTTCAATCTCTCCTACTGGAACGCCCTCTTTTCCCCTTATCTTTCAAAGGTATTTAAATTGTTTGAGAAATTTAGTCTGGGGCTGTTCTTAGGCGTCACCCTTTTTATGACCGCTTCTCTTTCCATTTATTTTTTGAAAAAACCTCTTCTCTCTACCTACTCTCTTCCCTATTCCATCTTCACATCCGGCTTCGCAGATATGATGCTCCACCTTGCCGTCATCTTCACCTTTCAAACCCTTTATGGCTATCTCTATCATCAAATCGGCCTTCTCATCACAGTCTTTATGGCGGGCATTGCCATCAGCAGTTTCTTCATCACCCAACGACTCGACAGAATCGAGAAGGGTTATACGCTCTTTCTCTGGACGGAATTATCGATCATCCTC
>JAGXSW010000133.1 GCA_018333715.1 Syntrophaceae bacterium
CAGAAGGCCCCTTCCACGAGATGCTTTCAATCACATCGGGATAGAGGGTTCCCTGAGCCAGATATTTGACCCCGCCGATCTTCCTCGCCTCCTTTTCGAAAACACCGATAAACGCCCTCCCGATCTTCTTCCTCTTCTCTTCCGGATCAATCACCCCCTTCAACCGTTTCAGAAAATGCTCTTCGGCATCCACATGGATGAGAGGGATATTAAAATGGCGGCTGAAGAGGTCAACGACCTGCTCTGCCTCATTCCGTCTCAACAGTCCATTATTCACGAAGATACATTGCAAGCGATCGCCGATCACCCGATGGAGAAGAAGAGCGACGACCGTGGAATCAACTCCTCCGCTCAGGCCGCAAATCACTCTTCCCGAACCGATCCTTTTCCTCAGATGACCCGTGGCTTCCTCTATAAAAGACCGCATGTTCCAGAGATGTTGACATCCGCAAATATGGAAGAGAAAATTACGGATGAGATCGATCCCTTTGCGGGTATGGGCCACCTCCGGATGAAATTGAAGCCCGTAGATTCTTCTACGGCGATCTTCGATGGCGGCAAAGGGCGTGTTGCCGGAATGAGCGACCGAATGAAACCCGGGAGGTAGCCTCCGGATCTGGTCTCCATGGCTCATCCATACCGGGAGCGAATTTCCTTTTTCTCCAATCCCTTTAAAGAGTCTTCCCACACGGTCAATGATCAACCTAACTTTTCCGTATTCTCTCTTCTCCGAATGGGCGACCTCCCCTCCTAAAAGGTTGCCGATCAATTGCATCCCATAACAGATTCCCAAAATGGGAATCCCCACTCGCAGGAGCTGGGGATCGCAACAAGGGGCTCCTGGCTCATAAACGCTGGACGGCCCTCCCGAGAGAATGATCCCCTTCGGAGAGAGGGCCCTGATCCCCCTTAGGGGGAAATCGTAGGGTTGGATCTCGCTGTAGATCCGGCATTCCCTCACGCGGCGGGCAATCAACTGGGTATATTGTGAGCCAAAATCGAGTATGAGTATCTTATCGAAGATTGAATATCTCTCCATTCTTTTCCTTCGGGATCATAGGATGAGACAGGGATGTGAAAAACGGAAAAGGCTTGCTTCAATGCTTCAAAAAATATTTCCCATCTTTCACCTCGTACTGATAGGAGACGCCTTTACGATAGAAGAGGTCGTCTTTCCGGATGAGCCGGGCAGCCGCCAGCTCTTCCAGCTTGTGAGGATAGGCCCCCCTCTCCAGGTAGAATATTTCCAGGGCGCTCTTGATCCGGTCGAGTTGAGCTCGATGGACGAAAAGGGCGGGAGCTTCGATATTGACCCGTTCAATCTTCGAATCCCAGAAGAGTCGCAAAAAATTGGGCTTAAAGTAGATCAGGAGGAGAAAGATCAAGATCAAAAAGGCGCCATAATAGACGAAAGCCAGCGCCTCCCTGAAATTGATCATCCTCACCTTCTTGACGAGGCTCGGGGTGCGGATCCCGGCTACCTCGATAAAACCCATCTCCACAAGGTTGAGTAATATCTCGCTGGTGTTGAACTTCCCCAGAAGGCATCGGTCGATGATCTCCTGGACAGTTCGCGTCCCATCGACCAGATTCAGGATCAACTCCTGTTCCGAAGTCAATTTCTCCCTCATCAGGCTCTGAGGGGAGAGGACGCCTGCTGATTTCTCCTCTATCCCAAGGGGTTTTCGAAAGACGAGGTGAGGAGAAAATATCTTTTTTTCAATCTCCGACCACTCATCCACCATCCGGAGGATGTTCAACAGGACCTGCTCTGTGCTGAGGGCGAAGGGGATCTTCTTATAACTTTCCACCAGTTTGAGATCGAAATTGAAGGTCCCATCCTCCCACCAGAAAAGGTCGTAGATCGTCTCATAGATCTGAGTCGTGATCACCTTCAAGATGTCTTCTTTCGTCAACAATCCGAGCTCGACCAGAATCTCTCCTATATATTTGAGCGTCTCTTTCTGAACCTTGAGCACCCTTTCGAGTTGTTCGTCGGTGATCAACTGGGCCTTGACCAGGATCTCGCCGATGAGGTCTTTCTCTCCCCGGTAATTGGAGTAAACATGGACGATCATTCCGTCGACAAAAGAGATCTCGACCAGATTCTTTCCCCGGCGTATCTTCAAGACTCCTGTTTTGAGCTGCTGTCCGATGAGCTGGATGATCTCGGTGATGCTGAAGTCTTTCAGTGTCCCTTGAAGCGCCATCGATTTCTCCTCTTATTTGGGAATCTCGAACTCCGGTTTTCGTCGCCGCACCCGTCGATAGGAGAGGAAGTAGAACAGGCCGAAGAGACCTCCCCAGAAAAAGAGGCCTCCCCAGGAAAGCGGCGATTGCAGGCCCGACTCCGGGAGAACCCCGCTCCAGAAGACAAACCTCAGGATGAAGATGAAAAAGAGGGAGAGGAGCAGGAGGCCTTTTAGCGGATGTCCTCTCCACAGGTCCCCGAATCCAACCAGAAAGTAGGAAAGAAATTTCCCTGTAAAATGGTTCTGCTTTTGAAATGATTTGGCCTGGAGGGATTTCTTCTCCATGATCTTGGGATGGAGCTTCTCTTTCTGGACAAAAAGCCGATAACAATTAAAACAGATGAATTCCTGCTCCGGGGTTTCCGAAGCGCTTAAATAGAACCGATGGGTGGCGCTCCCGCACATGGGACACCGGGTTAAGAAACGCTTCGCCCGGGAATATCTCGACATCCCGATGAGAAAGGCCAGGAAGAGAATGGGCGCCAGAAGGGGAAGGGCGGAAGGAATCCCCTCAAACCAGGCCTTAAAGAGGCGGAACAATAATCCCTCCCTTCCGATATACTGGTCCAGAAATCTACTCCAGAGCATCTGCGTGGTCAGGACCTCATCGATCACCAGCCGGTTCATATTGGAAGAATCGATCGCTGAATAATACTGGACCAATCCGGGATCGAGTTGTCTGGCCTTCTGGAAGGCCCTGTCCGACTTTCCGGAGAGAAAGGTCTCCTGGGAATAGGCGCGATAGAGATTGTAGTAGTAGGATCCTTTATTCGGATTGAGCTCGATTGCCCGTTGATAAGAGGCAATAGCCAACTGGATTTGCTTCTGGGCCAGATAGACATTTCCCAGATTGGAATAGGCATCGCTCAAATTTGGATCGCGTTCGACCGCCCTACGGTAAAAGTCTTCGGCCTGGGAGTAGCGTCCCTGCTTCTTTTCGATCAGGCCCAGGGTGAAGAGGGCTACGGGGTCATCGGAACGGGAGAGCGACCAGGCCTTCAATTTCTCCTCTGTCCCCTTATCCCAGTTTTCATGGTTGGCCTCATTCATCTCCAGAATGATATCCGAAGCAGGTCCGTTTAAAAAAGAGGAGGAGGTGCGGAGGAAGAAGGGAAGATAGGCTACAACGATCAGAAAGACTACGACGAATTGCCTCTCCCTTGCCGGCACATAGCCCCACAATAGGATGGACCAGAAGAGAATGGCCCACGAGATATCAAGCCGCAGAAAGAATGGGATGAAAAGGATGAAGACCTTCAGGCCGTTGACGAAGAGAGTGGAGACCTCCTGTGTTAAATTTCTCCGGATGTCATAGAAATAGAGGGGGAAGTATTTCCAGAGGATGACGATACCGAAAATGATGAAAGCCATCAGGATGGCGTTGGAGAGAATATAGAAGATATGGTAAAAGAGGTTCAGAGAAGCAGGATAATGGCTGAACTTCGCCCTGTACCCCTTAAGGATTTCAGGAAGAACCTCATCGAGTTGAAACGGTTTCTTTTGGAAGCGGGATCGGGCCAGTTCGAAGTAGGGTTGGGGAACGTCGGGCGAGAGTTTGTTGGCATAGGCCGCCAGTTCAATAGCCCGACTTAGGTCACCTGCTTCTCTGGCCTGTTTGGCCTGCCTGGTCAGTAATAAAGAAAGAGTGTAAAGATTCCGGATCCCCCTGTCCAATTTCAGTTGGTAGAGCTGATCCAGCTCCTTCTTGTCAAACGAAAGAGGTTTCCTTTCCGCCATCTTCGATTTGATCAACCCAACCCCTTTGAGATCCAGGGCCTGTTCAACCGAGGAGGAACTCTCTGTGGAAAAGAATTCCTTTGATAACGGAAGAGTCTCCTTTCGAGTCAGAAAGCCCAGATAGTAAAGCAGGGAGAGGATGATGACGAGGAAGAGCAATATGGTCTTTTTCTTCAAGGCGACCCCTTCCCCTTTCTACTCCGTTAGAAAGCCCCGACATTTATGGCGGGGATGAATCTCAGAAAAGAGGGGTTAAATCCCCATCCTTTCTAACGGGGTCTACTCCAGTCGATAATTTGGAGCTTCTTTGGTGATGATCACATCATGGACATGGCTCTCTTTCAATCCGGAGGAGGTGATTCGGATGAACCTGGCCTTCTTTCGCAACTCCTCAATATTTTTCGCGCCCATATATCCCATGCCTGCCTTTAGCCCTCCGATAAGCTGATCGATGCAGAAAGAGATGGCCCCTCGATACGGAACCCTTCCCTCTATCCCTTCAGGAACGAGTTTCGTTTCGCTCTCCACATCCGCCTGCATATATCGATCCTTGCTCCCCTCCTTCATCGCCTCCAGGGAGCCCATGCCCCGATAAACCTTATAGCTTCGCCCCTGATAGAGCACAATTTCACCGGGGCTTTCGTCAGCGCCGGCAAAGAGATTCCCGATCATCACCGAATGGGCTCCTGCCGCAAGGGCTTTGGTGAGGTCTCCGGAGAATTTAATGCCTCCGTCTGCAATGATGGGCACTTCATGCTTCCTTGAGATCTCGGCAACCTCCAGGATCGCGGAGAGCTGGGGAACGCCCACTCCTGCGACGATCCGTGTGGTGCAGATAGACCCTGGCCCCACGCCGACTTTGACGCCGTCGACCCCGGCCTTGATCAGATCGAGCATCCCCTCTTTCGTAGCGATGTTTCCTCCGATCAGCTCACAATTCGGGAAATTCCTTTTCGTGTCACGGATCGCCTCCAGGACATCCTTCGTATGGCCATGGGCGGTATCGATGACCAGGACATCGAGCCCCGCCTTGATGAGCGCCTCTGTCCTCTGCTCCCTGTCCTTTCCCGGCCCGATTGCCGCTCCCACCCGAAGCCTGCCATGAGAGTCTTTGCTCGAATTTGGGTATTTTCTTATCTTTTCGATGTCTTTGATCGTAATCAGACCTTTCAGGTTATTATGCTCATCAACGACCAGTAATTTCTCGATCCTGTTCTTATGGAGGATCTCCTTGGCCTGCTCGAGCGTTGTGCCCACAGGCACGGTAATGAGGCGGTCCTTTGTCATCACCGTCGAAATCTTCTCGTCCAGTCTCTTCTCAAACCGGAGATCCCGGTTGGTGAGGATTCCGACAAGCTTTCCCTCTTTGGTGATGGGAACCCCTGAGATCCGGTATTTTCTCATGACCTCCAGGGCTTCATGGATCCTCTGGTCGGGATGCATGGTGATGGGATGGAGAATCATCCCGCTTTCCGACTTTTTCACCTTGTCCACTTCCGTGGCTTGATCGGAGACGGAGAGGTTTCTGTGGATGATTCCAACCCCTCCCTCCTGAGCCATGGCAATGGCTGTTCTCGCCTCCGTCACCGTATCCATAGCGGCGCTGACCAGGGGGATGTTCAACCGGATCTCCCGGGTCAATTGCGTGCTGATATCAACCTCTTTTGGCAGGACCTCTGAAAAACTGGGGATCAGTAAGACGTCGTCGAAGGTGAGATATTCCGTAATATGATTCAGATGGTTCTCCATCCTCTATCCTCTCCATATGAAAGATTGTAACACTTTAGTTTTTTGAAAAAGAGGTCTGCTCAAGATATCGTCATATCCTAAATCCCCCTCCCTCCGGGCCAGAGGCCCTATGGGCCAGCGGCAATCCCCCTTTTTCAAAGGGGGAAGTATTTCTCCTCCCTTTGGTCTCCGACCCAGAGCGGTCTCTGACCCGGAGGGCAAAGGGAGGTGGCCTGCCTGCGCGAAGCCGCTTCGGCGAAGGCAGGGGAGGGATTTTATGAAGCTTTTTCAAAGCGCTAAAGCGTTACGAAAGTTTTATTTCATATATCAGACCAAACCTGCTTTGTCAACCTGTAGGGTTATTTCTTTCAGGGTTATTTCACCCAATCCGCTTTTTATCAATTACCGAGGGTTCGATCACCATCCGATTTCTTCGCAAGTGATCGGATATCCCATAACTTCTTCTCCAGGGCCTGAAAGAAAATATCAAGGCCTTCAGGCCGGAGGGCAGAGATCGAAACGGCCCCATATCGCCTGCAAAGCGCCCTCACCTCCTCCTGATCCAATTTGTCCTCTTTATTAAAAACCAGAAATCTGGGAATCTCTTTCAAGCCCAGTTCAAGAAGGATCTTTTCGACCGCCTCCATATGATCATGGCGCCTCGGACTGCTGACATCGACCAGATGAATCAACAGGTCGGATTCCCTGAGCTCATCGAAGGTAGGACGAAACGCTCCCATCAAATCTCTGGGCAGGTCCTTAATAAAACCGACCGTATCGGTGATCACCGCTTCATCCTGACTCTTCTTTGTCAGAAGGGAATCCGTTAACCTTAATCTTCGCGTAGCCGTGTCGAGGGTGGCAAAGAGTTTATCTTCCACATTGAACTGACTTTTCGTCAAAAGATTAAAAAGGGTTGACTTCCCGGCATTGGTATATCCGATGATCGAAAGGACGGGGATTCCGGCCCTTTTTCGAAGCGCCCTTCTCTGCTCCCTCCTCCGGCTTAACTTCTCCAACTCTCTCTCAAGAAGATGTATCCTTTCCCTCGCCCTCCGGCGATCAATCTCAAGCTTTGTTTCGCCCGGCCCCCGACCACCAATTCCTCCGGTTAACCTTGAGAGGGCTAAGGTTTTTCTGGCCAGACGCGGCAGCAGGTATTTCAACTGAGCCAGTTCAACCTGAGTCTTGCCATCCCTTGTATGGGCCCTCTGGGCAAAGATGTCGAGAATGAGCTGAGTTCGATCGATCACCCTCAATTCCGTCCGGTCAGAGATGGAGGCCATCTGGCCGGGCGTCAGGTTCTGATCGAAGATGATCAGATCCACTCCTGATTGCATACATTTTACCAGTAACTCTTTTAACTTCCCCTCTCCGATCAGGGTAGACTGTGAAATATTCTGCGGCCTCTGGATGATGGCTTCAGCCACCCGTACCCCGCTCGATTCTGTCAGCTCTCTTAACTCCTCCATCGAGTTCTCTAAAACCTCTTTCTTCTCCCTGCTTACCGAGAGGAGGATGGCCTTTTCCCGGGGTCCCCTGGTGGAAAGCGCTTTCTGGCCCTTTTGGAATTCATCTTCGAGAGACTGAACCCACTTTAGAAAATCGATATCCAACTGCCTCAACGAAGACAAAGGGCTGACCTCCCAGACTTTTTTCTCGGGATTGTCAGGGAGCAGATGGGCCGACTGAACCGATTCCTGGTCGCCCTTACCCTCGGCGAATAGAGCGACCATCATGTCCAGCCTTAAAAGGGCCAGATCGGTCAGATCTTCTTCGCTCAGAGGCTCTCCCTGAAGATGCGTGTGGATCAACCGCAGGCCCCTTAATCGCGGAATTCCAGTCCTATACCGTGAGAGATCGGGGATGGTTATCCCTCTCTGGTCTCCAACCACGACCATCTCAACCGACCCTCTCCTTCCGACAAGGATGCCGATCTGGCGACGGATTTCATTCGAAAGGTCTATTAAAAGGCGGGCGACTTCAGGGGTGACGATCTTCTGCGCCGGAATCTTCCTCCGGTAGATATATTCAATCCTTCGGATTTGATTAGGCTTTAAACCAATGGTGTTTCCAAGGACCTTGCTAATTGATTCCTCCTTCTTTCTAAAAATTCTACTATGCCATAGAAATCAAGTCAACCCTTCCTTTTTCCCCGCTACTTCCGGATCTTAACACTTTAATATCGAGAAAATGGCTGATGACCCAGAGATTCGTCAAGAGATGCTCGGTGATTCGTGTCGTGGTCAAGGAGGAGCTTCCTTTTCTTAAAGCCATAAAGGGAACCAGCTGGTCTGCCAGATGGGGATCGACACAGCCCTCAGACTCCAAATACTCTTTCAGAGAATCAACCGCCTCGTCAGCCACCTCCTCTGCCTTTTTCCCCTTTTTCCCCAGGGATGAGAACCCTGCCTTCACCGCCTCTGATTCAGCGACGAGAAAGAGGAACGATCCCTGACCATTTGCAGGGATCTCATAAAGAATCTCTATCTCTGCTTCAATGTTCAATTCTTTTTCTATTCTCCCGAGGGCGCGGTCCCTCTGCCTCTCTGCCACATGGTTCGGAAGATTGGAGATAGCCGAAATGCCATAAATTCTCCTGAGAGAACCACGATTGTTCAATAAGACAGGAGCAAAACCAGGCGCAGGATGAATCTCGATCTCTATCCTGCCGCCGCCTTTGGGATACCAACCCCACCTCTCGATCTCAGCCTTTGCTTGAATCCCCATTGAAGCAAGGGCTGGGAAAAGGATTTCGGAGAGATAATCAAAAGGAGGGCTCCACTCCACATGCGTTCCCCCTTTCAGGACTAAATATGAGCTCGACCGGCAAAGAGAGAGAGGAAGAAGAAGCGCCTGAAGAAGAAGTGTCACGGAGCCTGCTGTCCCTATGTCGAACTCGTAGTAACCCGGAACAATCTCTCCGGGGATAAAGGCAATGGCATCCGACCCGATTTTAACCCCCTCTGTTCTGGCTTTCGTAATCTTTGCCAGCGCCTCTATGCTTTTCAGGTGCTGGGGCTGTAAACCGGGATTTCTCCGTCCCGCTCGTATACGGCCGATTTTAATCGGCCGATTCAGGATGGCGGAATAAGCAAGCCCCGTCCTTAATATCTGCCCTCCCCCTTCTCCATAAGATCCATCGATTTCGATCAGATGGCCCATCATGATTCCTTGGAAAACACTCCATTCCCCCCTCTCCCTTGGTGGGAGAGGGCGAGGGTGAGGGGGATATACTATGCTTCACCCCCACCTTAATCCTCCCCCATCAAGGGGGAGGATAATACTTCGGTTTTTTTATCGATCGAGGGTGACTAAACCGGCAACACAGTGATATAGAATTTATATCAAACAGAAGCGTCCTGTCAATCGATGCCGATTACAAATAGATTTGAAATTTTTTCATTTTATGTTAGTTTTGATTTAATTCTGCCACTGGAGGAAAAAGATTGCCTGAATTGATCATCCTCGGCTCAGGAACAGGAGTTCCCTCTTTGAGGAGAGGATCTCCCGGCCTCCTTCTCTTCTCGGGAAATTCTCGAATTTTAATCGACAGTGGTTCAGGCGCCCTGAGAAGAATGCTAAAGATGGGGGTCACCTACAGGGATATCGATCTCCTCCTCTACACCCACATCCACCCCGATCACACTGCCGATCTCGTCCCGATTCTCTTTGCCTGCAAATACGGAGACCTCCCTCGTGAAAAAGAGCTGATCTGCGCAGGGGGACCGGGGTTCACACGCTATTTGGATAAGATGAAAGACCTCTATGGTTCCTGGATCGAACCCCGCACCTACTATTTAACGATCAAGGAAACCTCTTCAAAACCTCTCCTCTTTGGTGAGATGAAGATCCTCTCAGAACCCATGGCTCACCTTCCGGAGAGTGTCGGTTATCGAATTGAATGGAGAGATGGAAAGTCGCTTGTCATCTCCGGTGATACGGATTACTGTGAAAATATTGTGAGCCTCGCCTTTGAAGCGGATCTCCTTGTTCTGGAATGTTCCTTCCCCGACGAAAAAAAAGCGGATGGCCATCTCACTCCCTCTCTCGCCGGAAGGATTGCCCGGGAATCCCGCTGCAAAAGATTGCTCCTCACCCACCTCTATCCCATCTGTGACCAATATGACATCTTAAACCAGTGCAGACAGGTCTATCAGGGAGAGGTCATTCTATCTGAAGATCTGATGAAAGTGAAGATTTAGTCTCTTAGTCTCTTAGAAATAAAATTGTGCGCAAAATGGCAACAATAGTTTGGTTACGCAGTAGAAGCACCAAATTACAAGC
>JAGXSW010000134.1 GCA_018333715.1 Syntrophaceae bacterium
TTTCCGTCATGCCGGACTTGATCCGGCATCCAGAAGGTCTTGAAAGAACTGGATTCCGGCTTTCGCCGGAATGACGATTCTGATTGAGAGGGCAATTTATAAACAGACTCTAATTAAATTGGAATATGAAGCGTCAACCAGAAACCGGGGTTTATTGAGATTCTTCGCCGGATGTGATATGAGAATGGGTCATTAGAAGCGGAAGGAGTTGAATGACGATGACACAGACTTTTTCGGTAAAAAGTTCGAAGCAGACGGAGCTGATCGACATCACCCGCCCGGTTCAGGAGGCGGTCCAAAAAGCCGGAGTCAAAGAGGGGCTCTGTGTGATTTTTACTCCCCATACGACCGCCGCGGTGACGATCAACGAAAATGCCGATCCGAGCGTCCCGAGAGATATTCTGATGGAACTCAATAAGATCGTTCCCTTTGAGGACCGTTACCAGCATGCCGAAGGAAATTCTTCAGCCCATATCAAGTCGAGCCTCATCGGATGTTCCCTGACCCTTTTCATCGAATCAGGGAGACTCGTCCTCGGGACCTGGCAGGGAATTTTCTTCTGCGAATTCGATGGACCGAGGGATCGGCAGGTCTATGTCAAAGTGGTTCCAGATGGCCGATAAATAGGTTTACAGGTTAGGGTTACGAAGCCCGTTTTGATTGATAGTCAAACGGTTATGGGTGACGATGCTCGTATTGAAGCAAGTCGAATAGACCCGACCACGGGAGACTCGAAAAACAACGCTCGAGCATCCAGATTCTATTCACGAGTTTCGATACGAGCTTCGACAACGACAAACGTTATTTTCAATTTAACGATACGGGTCCCGCGAAACGCGGGATTACCGTTGAACGAAACTCTTATTTTCTGAGTAATAATGGAGATGAATCTCGAAGATCTTATCGATCGAGCAAGCACGATACTGGAAAATGAATCCCGGTTAATTCGTCTTCCTCCCCAGGGAAAGGTTGTCTTTGTGGGGGATACCCATGGAGATCTCGATGCTTCCGAGCAGGTCCTCCGCCATTACCTGAAGAAACCTTATCGAATTGTCTTCTTAGGGGATTATGTGGATAGGGGGGATGACTCCGAAGAGAATATCAACTATTTGCTTCGCATGAAGATTGAACATCCGGAAGACATTTTTCTGCTTTCGGGAAATCATGAAGGGCAATTGGTCAAAGAGTTGCGCCCTGCCAATTTCTGGGAATCTCTTTCAAGCCAGGGAAGGAAACAATATGGACGGATCTTCTCAAAATTGCCCCTCTGCGCCGCTTCGGCCAGTGGGTTGGCGGCCCTTCACGGCGCGCTACCCGAGTTGGAATCCCTCGAAGAAATCGATCAGATAGAGTGGGGAGATTCAAATTGGGACAGGATCGTCTGGGGGGACTTTGTCGAAGGAGATGGGGAGCTCCTCGGAGATTCGTGGGGAAGGCCCCAATTCGGGGGAGCCTATTTTAACCGGTTGATGGAAAGGTATCGGAAAAAAATACTGGTGCGGTCACATCAACCCCGTGCGCCTTCATTGATGTTTAAGAAAAGGTGTATTACCATTTTTACTTCAAATGCCTATCCGGTGTCCCGGACGATTGTGATCGCCGATCTGGAAAAGGAGGTCCGGGACGCAGGGGATGTCATTATCGAAAGAATATAAATTATTTATAAAATTCGAAGCACCTGACTACCGGTAGGCAGGCGAAATCCGAAATACGAAACAATGTCCAAAATTATAAATTCAAATGTTCTAAACATGTTTCGAATTTTTATCATTCGATATTTGAATTTGTTTCGGATTTCGAAATTCGGATTTCGGATTTAGTAATATGGCCGGTTTCTTCATCGGCAAGAATAGAGGTTAGATATAAAGGATGCCTAAGATCATCTCTTTTGATATGGATGGAACGCTGGTTGATTCGGAGTTCACGGATTGGGTCTGGCTCCACGGTATCCCCAAACTTTATGCGCGGAAGAAAGGCCTTTCCTTCGATGAAGCAAAAGCCATGGTTGTGGAGGAATACCGGAAGGTCGGGGAGGGTGCGATTGAGTGGTATGATATTAAATACTGGTTCAGGCTCTTTCAGCTCGATGAGGCGTGGGAGACCTTAATGGAACATTATGCTGACAAGATCAGCGCCTATGAGGATGCCCGTCACATCCTGGAGCGGTTAAAAGAGAGATACCCGTTAGTTCTAACCTCCAATGCGGGAAGGGAGTTCATCGATATTGAGATGGAAGTCACAGGCATGGGAAGATATTTCAATCGCATCTTTTCGGCCACCTCTGATTTCCAGGCGGTGAAAAAGACAGCCCAATTTTATCAACGAATCTGTGAAATCCTCAAAACCGAACCCGGAGAAATCGTCCATGTCGGCGACCACTATGAATTCGACTATCTCGTTCCCCAATCTCTGGGGATTGAAGCGTTCTATCTGGACCGCTCGGGGAAACAGAATGGGGACTCGGTTCTCTCAGACCTGAGAGATCTGGAGAAGAAGCTTTATTAAGAATCTTATCATTGTAACGACATCGCTGTAAAATTCCTCATAGAGGAACGAAGGGGGACGGATTGAAAGGATTTTTCAATTTGTGGTAGTATAAGGCGAGAAATAACCAATTTCCAAGCCCCTGCCTTTGTCCCGCAGGGCTGGGCTTCGCGCAGGCAGGCCAATCATCGATTAATGACCAAAATCACAATAGCCAAAATAGGAAATGGGGCCTAAACGGGTGACGAAAAGTTTTATTCGGGCATTTGGTCATTGGGATTTATTTGGAGATTGCTTGCCTGCTTCAGGCAGGGGATTGGGTGATTGGTTATTAAATGTGGACGATATTAGTGAACCCCGTTAGAAATTTAGGCGGGGCATTAAACCCATCTGGAATTTTTTTAAAATTTAACTCCCGCAGCAGTGTCCGGGCAAGGCTCCGCCCCAGAGGGAGCGACGGGACATCATTTCTAACGGGGTGAATGACAAGGAGGAGTAAATCGTGTCCAGCCCAAGGATATTGGTTGTCGATGACGAGCTGATTGTCTGTGAAAGTTGTCAGCGTATTCTCGAAGAGGAAGGGTTAGAGGTGGAGACCGCTTTAAGCGGGGCGGAAGCCCTCAGGAAGATGAAGGAGACTCCCTTTGATATCGTCATCACCGACCTTAAAATGCCAGGAATCGACGGCATGGAGGTGCTCCGGACATTGCGGAGAGAGTATCCGGACACGATTGTGATGATGATCACCGGTTTTTCCACAGTGGAGACTGCGGTCGAGGCCATGAAGTTGGGAGCCTTTGACTATATTCCCAAGCCTTTTACTCCCGATGAAGTTTCCATCGTTGTGAAGAAGGCGATTGAACAGAAGAACCTCCTTCTGGAAAACGTCTATCTGCGGCAAGAACTTCGGGAGAAGTACGGATTTCATAACATCGTAGGGAAGAGCAAGAAGATGCATGAGATCTACCGGATCATCGCAAAAGTCGCTCCAACGGATAGCACGGTGCTGATCAATGGACAGAGCGGCACGGGGAAGGAACTCATCGCCCGGGCCATCCATATCAACAGCGCGAGAAGGGACAAGCAATTTGTGACCGTTGACTGCGCTGTCCTTTCCGAGAATCTGCTGGAGAGCGAACTGTTCGGTCACGTCAGGGGATCCTTCACTGGCGCGGTGACGACCAAGCCAGGACTTTTCGAGGTGGCCGACGGCGGAACGGTCTTTCTCGATGAGATCGGCAATATCAGCCCGGCCATTCAGGCAAAACTCCTGAGGGTATTGCAGGAGAGGGAGTTTACGCCCGTGGGAGGAACAAAAGCCAAAAAGGTTGATATCCGGCTCATTGCCGCCACCAATAAGGACCTGGAGAAGATGATCAAAGAGGGGACGTTTCGGGAAGATCTTTATTATCGTTTGAACATCGTTCCCATTTGTCTCCCTCCTCTGAGGGAACGCCATGAAGATATCCCCGCCCTGTCTGTCCATTTTCTCAAGAAGTATTCCGAGGAAATGGGAAAAGCGATCAAAGGGTTTACCCATGAGGCGATGGATAAATTAATGAAATATCCATGGCCCGGGAATGTGAGAGAGCTGGAGAATGTCATCGAGCGGACGGTTGTGATGATGGATGAGGAAATGGTGCGGGTTGAGCATCTGATCTTGCCAGGTCAAGAGGAAAGCGAGGCGATGGAGAGTCCGGTTCCGGTGACCAGTGAAGAGTTGAAGGAGATCAAGAAGCAACTGAGGGAGAAGGCCGTGGAGGATATAGAGAAGGCGTTTGTCATCAAAGCCCTGGAACGAAATCAATGGAATGTGACAAAGACAGCTGAAGAGGTGGGGATGCTCCGGCCGAATTTCCAGGCTCTGATGAGGAAATATAGCCTACGGGCGAGGGAAGAATAGCGATGGAAGGATGGAAGAAAGGGTGGAAGAATGGAATGATGGAATGATGGAAAAAATCTGTAACTCTTGCAGATGATAATTTAACCACTGTTCCAGTATTCCACCATTCCAGTATTCCAAGAAAGAGCGAAGCGCAGTGTCGGACTTTTTTAAATGGTTAATAATGGGATGGTCGATCGTTGTGGTAGGGATTGCCGCCCTTGGTTTGATTCTGATTGTAAAGTACGGAGAGATAAAGAAGATCGAGACAGACGATGTAAGCCTCTGTTTTATAATAGCATTTTTCTGCTGGTTGATCCCTATCATTGCTTTCTCCATTCTTGCCCGCACATTGGGATTCTAAAAATTTATATGCATAAATTTATTATTTTTCATAAAAATCAATTATTTCTGATAATTAGTGAATTTTTGCTCAATCAATTTCCTAAAAAATGAATATTTAATATATACATTACGCTTCCTCGTTTTTAACGACGTTTTAAAAAAATCAATTATATCAGCTAATTAAGAAAAGCTTAAATGCCGGTTTAACGTTGGCACATGAAATGCAATCATAAAGATTAAGTGATTTGAAGGGAGGGATTAAGAATGCAAAGGGGACTTAAAATTTCAAGCATCGTTTTGATGGTCGCGCTCATCAGCCTCATTTCAACCCCCGCATTTGCAAGATCGGTCAGTCTGAAAGATGCAGGAGTGGCTCTCTGGATTTTCATCATCATCGGGGCGATTATTGTTCTGCTTCAATTAATACCAGCGGCGATTCTTTTCTTCACTTTCATCGGGACGACCACAGGCCTGATCATGAAGAAGAAGACGCCGGAAAAGGGAACAGCCGAAGAAAAGATAAGCCTTCCAGGATATGAGCCCGCAACCGTGGAGAAGTAGATTAGAATTGAGAATGATGAGTTGAGAGTTGGAAATTAAAAGTTCAAGAAGCAGGAACGGTCGGAAGAGGCAGGGATGAAATCAAAGATCATTCTTATAGCCTATCAGGATGATTTATGGGTCAGGTCGCTCTCCACTTTTTTGCATGGCCTCGGCTACAAGGTGGAGACGGCAACGATGGTGAGCGATATGATCCGTAAGGTGAGAAAAGGACATATCGATGTCGTTCTTCTGGATGACGAGATGGAAGGGGTGAAGGCTTTTGACCTGGTTCCTCTCTTTAAGAAGATCAATGAGAGGATCCAGGTCATCGTCATTTCCTCGGAGGTTTCCCTCGGGCTGGTCAAACGCCTCAGGGGAGCAGGGATTTTTTACCATGCGATGAAACCGGTCGATCTGGAAGAGGTCAAGTCAGCCGTGGAATGCGCCTTTGAAAAGATTGAGCGGGAAAATTTAAAAGAAAGGTTTCTACCCTTTCTCATTCCAAGGAGGGTTCCGGCATGATGTGGAGAAAGCATAAGACCTGGGTGGTTCCTCTGGGAATCCTTTCTCTTTTATTTCTTTATGGAATGATGGGAGAGATGGCCTGGGGGGATAACTCAAAGTGTTTAAGCTGCCATCGGGATGAAACATTAGCGAAAAAAGACGCCCGTGGGAATAAAGTTTCTCTCTTCGTGTCGGAAGAGGAGTTCAAGAAGGGAGTCCATGGCCAAATTTCATGTACGGACTGCCACACCCGTATCCTCGATGAATCCCACGCCGGAAAAGGGGTCAAGGAGGCTGATCGGAGGGTGGATTGCGGAGCCTGCCACGAGGGATCGGAGAGATTATTCAAAACAAGCGTTCACAGCATAAAGGCTGAGATTGCCTGCAAGGAATGTCATGGGTATCATTACATTAAACCTCTTACTGACCTGAGATCGACCACTTATCGGACCAATCTTGTCCAGACCTGCGGGACATGCCATCCCGAAGAAAGCAAGCAATTTGGAGATAGCATCCACGGGGTAGCCCTCTCCAGGGGAAGGCCTAACCAACCGACCTGCACCACCTGTCACGGGACCCATGCAATTTTAGCCAAGTCCGATCCGCAGTCACCCGTCCATGAGAGAAAGATTGCCATGACGACCTGCCCCCAGTGTCATGCGGCTGAACAGATCACGAGGGAGTACCGTTTTACAACACAGCCCGTCAAGTCCTATTACGACAGTTTTCACGGCCTTTCTTACCGGGGCGGAGATACCTTTTCAGCCAACTGCGCCAGTTGCCATGGCGTCCATGAGATCCGTTCCTCTTCTGACCCGAAATCAATGATCCACAAGGATAACCTCCAGAAGACCTGTGGAAACTGTCATCCGGGAGCTTCCGAAAATTTTGCAAAAGGCAAGATCCATTCGGTGGCTTCCATCAGGGGAGTGGAATTCGGGGAGAGGGCTGTCGGATGGGTAAGAATCGTCTACATTATTCTGATTGTGGCCGTCATCGGAGGATTGAGTTTCTACAACTTTACAGATTGGTTGAGGAAGACCATTGAGCGGAGGCCTAAAGACTAAGGAGCTGGGAATCATGGCGAAAAAATATCTTCGAATGACATTGAACGAAAGGATTCAGCACATCAATCTGGCGATCAACTTCACGATTCTGGTGATCACCGGTTTCGCTTTAAAGTACCCCGAGGCTTTTTGGGCTTCTCCCATTACGGATGTTCCGTTGGGAATGACCTTCAGAGGGTTCCTCCACCGACTCTCCGGAGTGGCTACGGTCACCCTGGGAGGTTATCACCTCCTTTATCTTGCCTTTACGGAAAGGGGAAGAAGGATTGTGATCGACATGATCCCCATGTGG
>JAGXSW010000135.1 GCA_018333715.1 Syntrophaceae bacterium
CCAACCATGGCCACTGTCTGGCCCTGTTTTTTCCACTCCTTTACCCTCAATACCTTCTCTTCGGGAAGAAGATTTGCCTCGTACCGAATCCCTAATTCTTTTCCAATCCGGTCGGCGACCGCTTCGCTGTCGCCCGTGAGCATCCAGATTTCAGACAGTCCTTCTCTCCTGATCCTATCGATGGAGGCCTTTGCCTTCTCCCTCAATGCGTCTGAAATGGAAATCAGGCCGAGAAGGCGATGATCCAGCGACAGGAAAAGGGAGGTGGCTCCCTCCGACTCTTTCTGTTTCAAAACTTCCATGGCCGATTCCGGTATGGCAATCTTTTCGTCCCTGAGGAATTGGGCGCTGCCTAACAGGATGGCCTTCCCATTCCATCGGGCCTTTACCCCTTTCCCTCTCAGATTCTCAAAGGATTCGGGATGGGGAATGACGAGACCAAAATCTTCCGCCCTTTCCGTGATCGCTTTTGCCAGGGGATGCTCGGAACGTTTCTCGGCAATGGCTGCCCAGTAAAGGATCTCCTTTTCATTCAAGCCATCGAGTCCATTGATGTCTACCACTTTGGGCCTCCCATAAGTGAGGGTCCCGGTCTTATCCATCAAAAGGGTCTTCAATCTTCCCATCTGTTCGAGGTAAGCTCCTCCCTTAATAAGGATTCCCTGTCTGGCCGCATTTCCAATGGCGGCCACCACTGCTGTGGGCGTACCCAGGACCAGGGCGCAGGGACAGGCGACAATGAGGATGGTGATTGCACGGATGGCATCTCCTGTAATGAGAAAGGTTGCGAGAGCAATTAAAAGAATGGCCGGGATGAAGTATCGGGCAAAGCGGTCCGTCACTCTCTGGGTGGGCGATTTTTCTGCCTGGGCTTCAAGGATCAACCGTTTAATCTGGGCCAGCTTCGTATCTTCAGCGACCTGAGTGGTCTCAATTTCACATGAACCGGACTCATTAATGGTTCCGCAGTAGACCCGATCCCCGGCTCCCTTCTCAATGAGGATCGACTCGCCGGTTAACATGGACTGGTTGATCGAACCGCATCCGGAGATGATCTTCCCATCCACAGGAATTCTCTCCCCAGGCTTGACGATCACGACCTCTTTGGCCTTCACCTCCTCGATTGGAACTCGAACTTCCTCCTGCTCTCTTCTTACCCATGCTGTCTTTGGAGCAAGCTGGATCAAAGAGGAGATCGCCTTCCTTGCCTTCCCAACGGTGAGATGTTCTAAGAACTCGCCGAGAAGCATGATGAAGATGACCGTTGCCGCCTCCTGATAGGCGCCGACGGAAGTTGCGGCGATGGCGGCAATGGAGACGAGAGTATCCACATTTAAATCGGGGATGAAAAGGGCCTTAATGGCGCTCTTCAGAATGGGGTAGCCTCCGAGGATCAAAGAGGCGACGGCAAAAGCGGTCGAAAAATAGGCCGGTCCCAGATGGAGCCATCCGGAGATATAGGATAGGGCCAGCGTTATTCCGGAGGAGGCCATAAAGAGCAAGGGCCTCATCTCACTCCAGAAGGCGCGGGTCCTCTTGGCGAGAGTCTCCCTGACAACATAACCGGGCTTGGTGATGGCCTTCTTGATCTTCTCCTCTTCCACCCGATGCGGATCATAGTAGACCGTTGCTGAGGAGAGGACATAACTCACCTCTGCGGAGAGAACTCCGGAAAGGTGTTCCACCGAGCGTTCGATATTGAGAGCGCAATCCGCACAGTGGATGCCATCGATATCGACGATGATCTTCGACTTGCCTTCAAACTTTTTTTCTTCCATCACTTTAGTCAGTTAGTCTTATAGTCAGATAGTCTTATAGTCCTCCAATTAACAATCATGAGACTATGAGACTAAGCGACTATATGACTAATCGCCCCAGCTCCAGATGCCTGTGTTGTGAAGGCTGTAGTACTGATCATTCAGTAACTTCTCATGGAGCTCCTCTTCGTTTGCCAGCCTCTTATACATATCTTTTCCACGGGGGTCTTTGGTCAACTCCGCCATTGAACGATAGTATGCCCGGGCCTTCTTCTCCTCCCGGATGGCGATTTTGAGAGCATCCAGATCGGTGAGCTGTTCCTGTCCTTTCGGTTTTTCCGCCTTCAGGGGAATCTTCTTCTTTGTCAGGCTCGTCCCTTCGTAAAGAACCCACTCCCCTTTTTCCTCAAGCGATTTGAGAAGACCTTTCAGTCTCTGATAGTGGTTCATCTCGAATTCGGAGAGCTGTTGAAACATATCCTTTCCTCTCGGATTCTTCGTCATCTTAGCGGCCTTCGCATAGGTCTGGTAAGCCTCCTTCTCTGCTTCCATGGCCACCCTGACCGCTTTGATCTCCTCTCGATCGGACCATAGAATCTCTTTTCTGCAGGCATGGCAGTGGAGACCCTTTTCTCTCTTAATGACATCCTCGACGCTTTCAAATCCCTCAAGGGTCATGTCCGCTTCGGCGCCGCAACTCCGGCACGCAAAAGTTTCGCCGGCATGCGCTTCTATCTCCACCTCCTTTCCGCACGCCTTGCATATCCCTTTCTTCGTTCTTCTAATGACATCTTCCACCTTTTCAAATCCTTCAAGGGTGATGTCTGCTTCGGCCCCGCAATGTTGACAGGCATAGGTTTCTTTGGTAATCATTTCTATCTCCTTTCACCCCCACCCCCGCCTGCTCCCGCTTGCGGGATTCGGCGGGCACCCTCACCCTCCCCCCTGCCTTCGCCGAAACGCTTCGTGCAGGCAGGCGTCAAGGGGGAGGGGAAAGATCGGGGAATTATTGAGCGAGAACTGCGATCATTTCCCGGCAGAAAGCGGGAAGATCATCAGGCTTTCTTGAGGTGATGAGGTTTCCATCCCTCACCACTTCGGCATCGACATAGTTTGCTCCGGCATGGACCATATCATCCTTGATCGCAAAGAAGCCGGTCGCCTTTTTCCCTCGCAATATGTCAGCAGAGGCGAGCATCCAGCCTGCATGGCAGATCGCCGCAACCATCTTTCCCTTCTGATGCGCCTCCCTGACAATCCTGATCATCTCCGGGTATCGCCTCATCATATCCGGCGCATAACCGCCTGGAATGACGACGCCATCATACCCGGAGAGGTCGATCTCTTTGGCTTCTTTCTCCACTTCGACAGGATACCCATGTTTGCTTGTATAGGAGCGAGCGCTTCCGGAGCCTACCACTGTGACCTCCGCTCCTTCTTCTTTTAGCCGATAATATGGAACCCAGAATTCAAGGTCCTGATAAAGGTTCTCCACAAGAATAACCACCCTTTTCCCTTTGAGCCGCATCTGTTTGCTCCTTTCGTTAAAGATACCATAAAAGAATTTTCCCATCCTGGAGATTGAGGCGCTATAATTAGTGTCTGTTTATAAACTAATGGTTTTCAAGTAGATTGTCATTCCGGCGAAAGCCGGAATCCAGTCATTTCAAGACCCTCTGGATGCCGGATCAAGTCCGGCATGACATTTTCTACAATTTCTCCTATCGCAACACAGTCTCTCAAGGGAGAGGATTAAAATATTATTCATTTAAGGGTTTGTCCTTCTTGCCCATCAGTCTGGGGTCGATATTTCCTGGTCCGCCGCAATCCGGGATGTAACAGGTCACATTGCTGAAGGTGCAGGCCTCCTTGCAGGATGGGCATTTCTCAGGCATGGCCTCGGCCCCAAAGGTATAGCTGCATTTTGAACATTGCCACTGCGTCATTGGAATCACCTCCCTTCGAAAATGCGGAATGCAGAATGCCCCTCACCCCGCCCTCTCCCCCAAGGGGAGAGGGGGAGGGTGAGGGGCATTCCGAAATTGAGTCAGTCTTCGTAAAGATTCAAATCATAGCCCAATTGAATGGCTTTTAGATTTTCTTTCACATAAGATCTGGGCAATAGTTTCTCCAGCTCCATATGGCTGATATCGATATCGATCAATCGGAAGAGGCGTCCCAGGGCGATCATATTCCCGAAGATTGCCTGGCCGAACTTCTCAATCCCCATCATCCCGAAAGGAACTTCTTCGTCCGTGCAGAGTCCGGTATCACAGATCGTCTTTTGAGCGATGAGTTGATCCCCTTTTTGATGGAGACGGATGAGAATATCCGCCTCATCGATCATGGGATTTTCAATCGGCTTCTGGTCATAAGTGAAATAGGCGGTGATTCTTTGATTCCGGATGGAAGAGTCGTAATCGAAGAGAAGGACCACCTCATAACCCAGTTCCTTCAGAGCCATTGCCAGGATATGAGAGACAACCCTGACCGATTGACCTCCTACTCCCGTGAATACGATTCGTTTCATACTTGTTCTCCGCTCAAAATTGCTGAATAAAACAAATCACACTCCTCAAATCCCAATAACCAAATCCCCTGCCCGCGCAGGCAGGCAAGCTCCAAATAAGTTCCAATAACTAAATATCAAATAACCAAATATGATGATCTTGTAAAAAGTCGTCTCACCGGTCCTGCGGCAGGAACCGGTGTCCAGTATTTTCATAAGCGCCTGAGATTACTGGATTCCCCGATCAAGTCGAGGAATGACGATTATTAGGATTTTTCGACTTTTTACGAAACCATCAAATATGTTATTTACTGTTTTTGGGTTCTCGTTGGTCATTGAGATATTGGTTATTGGCGCTTGGGATTTGGCGCTTATTCTTTCAACCTCCCCACTAATGGAAATTTAAAGATGAGGTCTTCCCCATGGGGGGCGATCTCAATATCCTTTGTCAGGTCTTTTCCTGCGATGTGGCATCGCATCCTTTTTTCTCCCTGAAAGAGAGGGCTCGTAGAGATATCATAGACCTTTCCCTTATAACCGACAAAGATGGGCTTTGCATCAGCGCCGTCAAAATGCCTGAGTTCTTCAGGGGTGAAGGTTTTTAAATCTTCATGCTTAACCTCAACCTTAACCTCAACCTTTCCCATAGGAACTTCCTCAGCCTCAACCT
>JAGXSW010000136.1 GCA_018333715.1 Syntrophaceae bacterium
GTATGTCGCCATCTCCTTCCGGAGAGATTTAAATCATTGAGGCCTACCCCCCCCACCCTTCACCCCCCTGAAGGAGAGGGTAGAAATTGAGAAGATCACCTCCTGCTGAAGAGGTGGGAAATCGTCATGTGCTTCGCATGATCCCTCCCCCTTCAGAGACTGTGTCGTAATTGGGAAATAGTAAAAAATGTCATGCTGAACTCGTTTCAGCATCTAATAAAATCAATGGCTTAGAGACCCTGAAATAAATTCAGGGTGACAAAACAGTAATTACGACACAGCCTCTCAAGAGGGAGCTGAGGAGGGGGATGGGGTAAATAACGGGGTATCGCAGATGCGGAATTAGTCTGCCCAAATAATGCGCAATCGATTCACTGTGTGAGGGGAATTGGTGACGGTTTATCTTAAGCTGATGGGAAGTCTTCTCAAGTATGCTCCTCAAAGCCAGTCGGAGCTGATCCAAACTTCCCTTAAGGATAGATCAACTGTGCGGGAGGCGATCCAGTCGTTAGGGATACCAAAAGAAAGAGTCAAGCTGATCTTTGTTAATCACATGGGGGCCTTTTTGAGTCACCCGCTCAAAGATGGGGACAGGGTTTCCCTTTTTCCGGCGGAATATCCGGTTTTCGCTGACTGGGAGGGGGCTATTCTTAGGAAAGAACACGACGATGAAATGATCGAGGAGGGGAAAATGAAAAAGTGGAAATGCCAAATTTGCGGCTATATCTATGATCCATCGAAAGGAGATCCTGATAATGGAGTAAAGCCAGGGACAGCCTTTGAGGAAATTCCAGGAGACTGGGTTTGTCCTCTGTGCGGCGCTGGAAAAGATATGTTTGAGGCGGATTAACCTACACCTTATTCCCTCCCCCTTCGGGGGCTGTGTCGTAATAGGGAAATAGTAAAAAATGTCATGCTGAACTCGATTCAGCATCTAATCATTCCAAGAACTTACGAGACCCTGAAACAAGTTCAGGGTGACAAAACTGTAATTACGACACAGTCTCTCGATGGGGGGAGGGCGCGGGTGGGGGGGGACATCCAAATCTGTCCCCCCTCACCTCAATCCTCTCCCACGAAGGGGAGAGGAGGTTACGGAAATTGAAAAGAAGGAGGAGATAGATATGGATCTGATGGAGGCGATTAAGGGGAGACGGAGCATTCGGAAATATAAGCCTGATCCTGTTTCAGAAGAGGTATTGAGAACCATCCTGGAGGCGGTGCGGTGGTCTCCCTCGTGGGCCAATACACAATGCTGGGAAGTGATCCTTGTAAAAGATCAAAAAATGAAGTCAGAGCTGGCAACTGTCCTCTCTAAAGGAAACCCGGCTCTCTCTTCGATGACCGATGCGCCTGTCGTGCTTGTCCTGTGCGGAAGAAAGGGAATCTCCGGTTTTTACAAGGGGCAGGCCGCAACCGTGAAGGGAGACTGGTTGATGTTTGACACCGGCATTGCCATGCAGAGCCTCTGCCTGGCCGCCCATGGGTTGGGTCTGGGGACAGTGATCGTAGGGTTGTTCGACCACAAAAAGGCAGAGGAGGTATTGGGGGTTCCCCAAGACAGAGAAGTTGTAGCCATAACCCCGCTTGGATACCCTGCGGCTGAGGGTGTGGCTCCCAAAAGGAAAGAGATTTCCGAGTTCGTGTTTTATGAGAAATACCTGGGGAACAAATAAATTCTAAATTCGAAGTTAACGGTAGCGCCCCCATTAACTGAGGGCGAAGATTTTCGTCGGCAATCAATGCCGACGCTACACACTTTGTTGGAAAGAGAACTATTGGGGTCAGAAGAGGGTGGGGAAATTATGACTAAAGAGGAAGTTCTTCAATCCCTTGCTATGCAAACAGATTCAAAGCTGATACTGGTCGTCATTGATGGGATCGGTGGGTTGCCTGTGCGGGGCAAGACCGAGTTGGAGGCGGCGAAGACGCCGAACCTTGATCGCCTCGCTTATAAATCCAACTGTGGATTAATCGATCCCATCTCGTACGGAATCACACCGGGTAGCGGCCCTTCCCATCTGGCTCTCTTCGGATACGATCCTTTTCGATATGAGATCGGAAGAGGGGTGATGGAGGCTCTGGGGATTGGTCTGAAGCTGACCCAAAATGATCTTACAGCAAGGGGCAACTTTGCAACGATCGATGAGAAAGGGACGATCATTGATCGAAGGGCAGGGCGGATCTCAACAGAAAAGAATCAGGAAATCTGCCGATTTCTTCAGAGTAAAATCAGGGAAGTCAATGGAATTAAAGTTGCTATTTATCCCGGAAGAGAGCACCGCTTTGTGATCGTATTTCAGGGTGAGGGATTGAAAGACGACCTCACTGACGCCGATCCCCAGAAGGATGGGCAGAAGGCTAAGGGGACCGAGAACCTTACTGAAGAAGCTCAAAGAACAGCGGAGGTTGTGAACGAGTATTTGGGAAGGGCGATGGAGGCGCTCAAACCATTTCATCCGGCTAATGCGGTCCTTCTCAGAGGTTTTTCGAAGATTCCAAATATTCCCACAATGTTTGAACGGTTCAAACTTAAGCCCGCAGCGATTGCGACCTACCCGATGTACAGGGGGCTTGCGAGATTGGTGGGCATGGAGGTTCTGGAGACGGGAGAGACTCTCCAGGACGAAGTGGAAACCCTGAAAAATAGTTTTAACGGATACGATTTTTTCTATATCCATTTTAAAAAACCCGATTCAGCGGGGGAGGATGGAAATTTTAAGCTTAAGGTGAAGGCGCTTGAGGAGATAGATCGCATGATTCCATCAATCTTAAGGCTGAACCCCGATGTCCTGGTTGTGACTGGAGACCACTCCACTCCTGCCATCTTGAAATCCCATAGCTGGCATCCTAACCCGATTCTCCTTTATTCAAAATACATCCGGCCGGATCGCATCCGGCGATTCACGGAAAGGCAGTGCCAGAAAGGGCAACTGGGCCGGTTTCCTGCTCTGGAGATCATTCCTTTAATGCTGGCTAATGGATTAAAGTTAAAGAAATTTGGAGCCTAAGCCACATCGTAGATGTGGCAATAACCAAATTCCAAGCACCAATAATCAAATAGGCTCCAATATCCAATGTTCAAAACTTCAATTTGATCGAGCAATTGATTGTCGTTAGAATTGGGTCATTGGGTTATTGGAATTTATTTGGAATTTGGAATTTGGTGATTGGGATTTGATTAATTCGGCCCATCCAAAATGGAGACACAGATTGCAGAGATAAATATCTTATGAAGAGGCGCCAATATCTCTATGGTCCTGTTCCTTCAAGGCGGTTGGGAAGATCGCTCGGGATTGACCTTGTCCCCCATAAAATCTGCACCTATGATTGCATCTACTGCCAGATCGGGAAGACGACCCAGAAAACGCTTGTCAGAAAAGAGTATGTTCCTGTCATGGAAGTTATCGAAGAAGTCGGCCGCTTTCTGAAAGAAGAGGCTGTTTCCATCGATTATCTCTCCCTGTCCGGTTCAGGAGAGCCAACTCTCCACTCAAAAATCCGATCGATCATCGAAGGGATAAAGGGGATCACCTCGATTCCCATTGCGGTCATCACCAATGGCTCCCTGCTTTATCTGGAGGAGGTGCGGCAGGACCTTCTATATGCCGATGTGGTTCTTCCCTCTCTCGATGCCGTCTCATCAGAGGCCTTTCTGAAGATCAACCGTCCTGACGAAGGGCTTTCTGCAGAGAGAATGGTTGAAGGTTTGGTTCAATTCAGAAAGATATATAAAGGCCAAATCTGGCTGGAGATTCTTTTTTGCCGAGGGGTGAATGATAGTCAGAGCGAGCTTACTCTGATGAAAGAAGCGATCGACCGAATAATGCCTGATCAGATCCATATCAACACCGTGGTCCGGCCTCCTTCAGAAAGATGGGCGGCCCCATTGAACCGGAAAGAAATGGAGAGGATTAGAGCCTTCTTCGGAGAGACGGCCATGATTATCTCGGAGTTCGACCGTCACCCCTTCCCTTTAACCGAAAGAGATATAAAAGAAGAAATCTTAAAAATTTTGAGACGAAGACCCCTTTCTCTAAACGATCTCTCCAAAGGGATGGGCATACCTACGGAAGAGCTGGAGAGGCATATTCAACCTCTTATTCTAAAAGGAAACATCGAAGTTCGTTCATTCGGGGAATCGGTTTTTTATGAAGCTGTAAAAGAGATTCAGATCTCCTGACCATGAAGCCATAATCCAATGATGGCCATTCGCTTAACATTCTTTATGTGTTTCATCATTCTATCTTGTTTGTTTGCTGACAGAGAGGCATATCCACAGGGAGAGCATAGAGCGGGGCGGGAACAGGCCATCGAGGATTATGAAAAAGAGAAGCTTGCCAAGTTTAAACAGAACATCGGCAGACGTTTGTTGGCGGTCAGGACAATTAATCCCGCAGTGTTCTACGAATCCCCGGATGATTTAGAAAGAAAATTGAACATAAGAAGGGAAAAAGAAGGGTTTCTGATCATGGAGGTAGTTCAGAATCAATTGGGGACGATGAATTTTTATCAGGTAAAATTTGATACGGGTCAGACAGGTTACTTAAGCGCCGATGGGAACTATTTACAAATAAAAATCAAGGAAGGAAGTCTCATTTCTGTTTCGAGAAGAGGAAGCGCCAAGAAGAAAGATTTGAGTCAATCGAAGGGCCTTGCATCTCAGGCCGTGGAGCTGGTAAAAAATCATCTTACCCTGGCCAACCCTGTGACCGGCGCGAAGAGGTCTGTTGAAAAGAGAATGATGGATCAAAAAATGAGTTCTTTCCCAAATCTGAAATGGAGATATGAAGCGAAGGAGATCGGAAACAATAAGCACAGAGTCACACAATACGCAGGGGAAGGGGCGGGACCTCCATTGATCAGGACATGGATTGTTGATCTTTCAACGAGGGAGGTCAAGCCTGAAAATCTGGCTGCCAAGGAGTTATATCGCCCATTTAATTAAAGTTCGGCTATGGTGTTTTTAATCTTTTTTTGGAGGGTTGGGTCAATATTTCCTTTCCTCCATTCCTGGCTGGCTTCAATTTCAGACCGCCCTAACTCTACTTCTTTGCTCTTTTCCTTTTTCGATAAGATGAAGACATAAGAGAAATCCAGCTTTCGCATACGGTCGATAATGACATCGGGATCTATCTCCTGGACCACATTTTCGGCCATGCGTTTTACCTCTCCCTTGTCGTCAAAAATGGTTATTCCTTTGAAACGGTCAAATGGAGAAGACATCGATTAACCTTTTCTTGGTCAGGCTTTTATAACCTCGAACGAAAGCTGACCATCGTCGTACTTAAGCGGCCTGATGGATACGTCCATTCCCGCCTTTACCTCTTCAGGCTTAATCTCTTTTGCCACCCGGGCAAACAACTTCAGGCCACCGCCAAAGTCCACGACCCCCATGGTATAGGGAGGGTCTGCTTCGAAACCCAGTGGCGCATAATAGGCCGTGGTAAATGTCTCGAGTTTGCCTTTCTCGGGCATTTCGAACCATTCCATGTTTTTTGAAAAACATTTTGCGCAGTCAGCCCTTGGCGGAAAAAACTTAGCGCCGCAGTCCTTACAAACAGTTCCTTCTATTTTACCTTCTGTCAGGAGATCAACAAACTTTGCCGTCTTTGTCACGGCCGTAAAACTTTTTCTTCCAAATTTCTCGAAACCCATATCTCACCTCCTATAGAAATAATCAATGCAAAATGGGCAATTATCAATTAGCAATGAATGAAACAGGATATCTTTTCCCGTTGGATGGGACCGTCCCATTTCCGTCCATTCATCACAACCTGGGGAAAGTACTTTCTCTTTATGTTTTTCATTGACTGGAAAGTGCCCTGCAACCTCCGTCCCGCCCTTGGCGGGATAGGCGGGGTGAAGGGGCACAATATGAAAGGCAATACCTTGCCGGGAAGCCCCGCCCTGTGGGGGCTTCCAAATTGCCAATTGATTCCCGCCGCCGCGGGACTAATTTTCCAATGATCTTTTCTCAGTCTCTGCCAAAAATTGTGACATTACCGTATAACCCAACGCCGCCAATGTTGTGCACAAGGCCGATATCCGGCTCCCCGGCTACCTGCATGGGGCCTGCCTCGCCACGAAGCTGAAGAACGATGGTTCGGATCTGGGATCCACCCGTTGCGCCAATGGGATGCCCCTTTGAAAGGAGCCCGCCATCGACATTGACGGGGATCTTTCCCTCTTTATACGTCGCTTTCTCGTTAATGAGCTGTTTGCCTTCTCCCATCGGCGCAAAGCCGAGACCCTCATAGGCCATGATCTCTGCAATGGTGAAGCAGTCATGAACTTCGGCTACTTTGACATCTTTTGCGGCGATTCCGGCCATCTTGTAGGCCTGGGCTGCGGCGGCATAGCCAACGCTAAGCCCCCTTGTAAAATCGGGTCTCGCTGCCATATTGACTGCCTCTGATGCCGCACCGATGCCTAACACCCAGACCGGTTTTTTGGACAGGGCCTTTGCTTTTTCAGCATTGGCAAGGATGATACACGAACTTCCATCCGCATTCGCGCAACAGTCGCCTACCCGGAGCGGCCATGCGACAGGGCCCGCCATTTTTGCTTCGGGATCTCCCTGCTTAAAATCTCCTGGTTTTACCGGTTTCCTGTAAACGGCCCTATCATTGATCACGCCGTAGGTGGATGATTTGATCCTGACATTCATCAGATCGTCGTGGGTCAGGCCGTGTTTTGCCATATAGGCCTGTGCATAAAGGGCGTAGTAAGCTGGCATCATGGTTCCAAAGGGAGCCTCCCACTGGATGTCAGAGCCCCTGCCCATCCTCTCCTGGGATTCCGCGGACGAAATCTCGGACATCTTCTGGAACCCGAGGACAACGACGACGTCATGAAGCCCGGATTTAATCATGCCGTAGGCCACTTTGATGCCGGTGCTGCTCGAAGAGCAGACGGTCTCCACATAAAGCGTAGGCTGAGGAATAAGCCCCAGATATTCTGCGAGGACGCCAGCGGGGGAGCGTTGTTTGTCATATTCAGGGGCCGAGCAGAAGATGGAAGCATCCACATCCTTCTGGGTGATGCCCGCATCCTGCATGGCCTCCCTGAAGGCATCGAAAGCCAGTTCACGAATAGACCCTTCATAGCCCCTTACAAATGCAGTTTGACCAACACCGATAATCGCTACTTCTTTCATCAAGGATAACCTCCCTTTCTTTTTGGATGGAGTATTAACATAAATGAGGCAGGTCTTGTTTGTCAAGCCATTTTAAATTATTGCACGGCGAATAGGGCAGGCATTGCCTTTTTTATGAAAATTTATTAGCCTTTTATTATGCGAGACTCAACGGAAGGGCAACGGAGCGGTCGATCAAACAGGGTTCATAGAAATAGCTTGATCAGGAAAGTGTTGATGGCCGCCGGGACCGTTTTTGTCGGGATCGGGGTTGTTGGAATATTTTTGCCCGTTTTGCCCACCACTCCTTTTCTTTTGTTGGCGGGGGCCTGCTATGCCCGGAGTTCCGAAAGGTTTTACAACTGGCTCCTGAATCATCGATGGTTTGGAAAATATATTCGGCCTTACCGGGAAGGGAAGGGGATCCCGTTAAAGGGGAAAGCCTTATCCATTTCTCTCATATGGTTGACCACCCTGTTTTCGGTGATTTTTGTCGTCCATTCCCTTATTGTGAGAGTCATTCTGATTGTGATCGCTATGGGCGTGACGATCTACCTCCTCTCCCTCCCCACTTTGAGAGAATAGAAAAGTATCATATTTCCAAGCAATCTTTTTTTTGGAAATAGACTTCTATAGAGAGATGGGGACGTTGGTGCAAAGAGAAATAATGACAAAAAATAAATAATGGTTGATATATGGTAAGGAAAGGTGTAAATTAGGGGACATGCCAAGGCAAGCGAGATGAATGCGCCCGGGGCCTTACATCGTCTGATGGGGAGAAGGAAAAGGAGGTTTTTAAAGTGATGGTGCAGGAGTTTGAATACACAGGGG
>JAGXSW010000137.1 GCA_018333715.1 Syntrophaceae bacterium
GTCCTCTATCTTGATGGCGGAGACCCTTCGGATGATCTGAAAAATGATGATGATAATGGCAGGACCTGAACAGAAGGCGCTTGCCAGAAACCTCGGGGCGAGAATGGATGCATTCCAGAATGGGCGTGCGGAAAGGCCGTTATAGAGAAAGGCAGTGACGGTATGAATTCCGACCGCCCATGGGATGGAGAGGAGGATAAAGGGAAGGATGAATTTCCAGTTCGGTTTTTTTCCATAATAAGATTTTACCAGCAGGTAAATCGGAATGAAGAGGTTTAAAAAGAGGTAGCCGTTTAGAGCCAGGACATCCCAGGCCAGAAGCGAAGCGGGGAAGTTCATCGATCCGATAAAAGGAAGCATGTGCCAGAACCGGTCAAGCCTTCCGAGATCAACCATGACAAAGAGGATGGCCATGACCATGCATGAGGCGGCGAAGAGTTCTCCCAGCACAACAATCTCTTTAATCGGTTTGAACTGATAGATATAGGCCGGGATAACCAGAAGCACGGCTGCGGCGGCCATTCCCACGAGGTAAGTGAAGTTGGCAATATAGAGGCCCCAGGAAACCTGGTCGGTCATGTTCGTTTCGAGCAGGCCAATCTCATGTTGCTTCCAATAGAAGATGAAACCCACGATGATAATGGCAAGCAGGGAGAAACACCAGGCATAATAAATATTGCTTCCCCTGGACACTAAGATCAGGGTTTTCTTATAAAAATGCCAGGTCTCCCTCAATAGTCGTTGTAATGATTCCATTGTTTTCCTAAGACTCAAAAAAGTAGTAGAACCTGGATTCGGTATTTAATTCCTCTCTGAGCCGGAAGACCCTTTTGCGTTCAATGATGTAGCGTATTTCGCTTTTGGGATCGAGAAGATTCCCAAATTTCCTTGAACCGGTGGGACAGGCCTCCACACAGGCAGGGTATCGTCCTTGCCTCACCCGCTGGATACAGAACGTGCACTTTTCGACGGCGCACTTCATCCTGGGACGGTTTCCAAGGTAATGGACGTTGGGATTGACCTCATCCTTGGGAAGATTCGGCTCCGCCCAGTTGAAGACCCTCCCCTTATAAGGGCAGGCCGCAATGCAGTACCTGCAGCCAATGCACCAGTTGTAGTCGACAACGACAATTCCATCCGGTTCCTGCCAGGTGGCGTGGATCGGGCATACCTTCACACAGGGCGGATTCTGGCACTGCTGGCACTGAACGGGCAGATAGATGAACCCTTTTTCCGGAACGGTTTCAGGGGCGTAATAATGCTCCGAGTCTTCAAGATTGATGAGATTCCCTCTCTTGAGTCTCAGGACCCTGATCCAGTGAAGCTGACGGGCATAGCGTGATGTATTGTTTTCATTGGCGCACGCATAAACGCATCTTCTGCAGCCGACGCACCGTGAAAGCTCCAGGCCATAGCCCCAGAGGGTTTCCGGCAGGGCCTCCTGCGTGCTGATCTGGAATTTTCTTCCATATTGCTCCAGGTATCTTCGCTCGAGCTTGGCGATGACCCGCTCCTTTTCCTCTCCCGTCATCTCCAGGAAATGTTTCTGAAGGAAATCTTCGGCCTCCTCCCGTGAACAAGAAGAGAGCAGGGGAAGGGAGAGGCCCGCCAGAGCGGTTACTGAAAGATTCCGGATGAATTCCCTGCGGGTATAGTTTTTATTTGACATTTCGCTTGTCTGTTGGCCGAAACGGAGGAGGTTCCGGTGCGATCAATTTAAATTTCGGCTCATGGGGGTCGTGGCAGTGAGCGCAGAGCAAATAGGTTCTCTTTCCTGTTCCCATGAAATATCCCGTCCTTTTTCCGTGGATGCCTGCCCTCCAGTCCCTGTAAAGGTTCCCATGACATTCACCGCAGAGCCGGTGACTTTCGGTGAAACTTACAAGCTCTCCGTTATAGAGACGGAGTTTGTCCCGGTTTTTTGCGTCATGACAATCGAGGCACCACCGCATGGTTTCTGCATGATGCATCCTGATTTTAGTATGTTCGTCTTTCAACTCCCTTTTTTTCCGGTTTACTTCCATGGAGGCGTGACAATTGCTGCAGGGAAAGATCCCTTCCGTAAAAGGAGGGGGAGGGACAGGAAACTCCTGCCCCGCTCCAACAGCAAGCGAAGAAAAAGCGGAGATTGTCAGGAGTATGATCGCGAGCGCCGGTATAATTGTTCGCATCCGTAAAGATTTTAGTGTCATCGGTAATAAAATGCAACTACTTTTTTCAATTTGCTGTAATCACTTAGTTACGAGGGATAAAACGGCTTGTCGAATATGTAACTCAGGGCTTTAGCCCTGAAAAATTCAGCCCCGCCCGCTGCGCCAGCGCTTGCTCGGCGAGAAGGGCTGAATTACAAGTTGTAGTTAATTTATACAACCCATAACTGTGGGGATACAATTTGCCTCTTTCTATTTTCGCTTCTTCCAATCTCTGCGCATAAAAAAAGAGGGCACTTCGCGCCCCCGGAATATCCTCGTAACACTCTTTGAAATGAAATGCAAGCGCTGAAGACATTTCGGCGGCAAAATTGACAAAGGAGTATATTTAGCATAATCTTAACATCAGGATTATGGAAGAGTCTTTGCCAATTACGCGGAGAGAATTTCTTAAAGGGAGCGGAAACCATTGCCTGCGGTGGTCAATGGCCTCCTGTTCCCTTTTTCTCCTTTTTAAATCGGGGCTTTCCCACGCGGAGAAAAAGGCCGAGATTCTCCAGGAGGCCCGTCACTATAAGAAACTCTCACAGAGCAGGGCGCAGTGCCATCTCTGTTTCAGGGGATGTGAGGTTGCCGAAGGGAAAAGAGGTTTCTGCAGGAATCGAGAAAATATAAAAGGAACCCTTTACAGCGTTGTCTATGCCAAACCAGCCGCCCTTCAGATCGATCCCATTGAGAAAGAACCTTCCTTCCATATGATTCCTGGAACCCATATCTTTTGCACAGCCACTGCGAGTTGCAACTTCCGATGTAAGTTCTGTCAGAACTGGCATCTCTCGCAGAGAAGTCTGGAGGAGATTTCCTATGTTCGCCTGAAGCCCGAAGAGGTGGTTAAAAAAGCGGTTGAGCAGCGTTGTGAAACAGTTTCCTTTACATACTCTGAGCCGACTGTCTTTTATGAGTATATGTTCGATATCATCAAAATCGCAAAAACAAAGGGCCTCAAAACCCTTTACCACACCAATGGCTCAATCAATGCCGATCCTTTGCTCGAACTGCTTAAGTATATGGATGGAGTGACCGTGGATCTTAAAGCATTTACGGAAAAATTTTATAATGAGATTTCCTCTTCCATGTTGGAGCCTGTGCTTCACACCCTTAAAACCGTCAAATCTTATGGAAGGCATTTAGAAATCGTCAATCTCATGATCCCCACTTTAAATGATGATCCCAGGGAAATCAGGGAGATGTGTGTCTGGATTAAGAAAAATCTTGGGAAAGATACACCTCTCCACTTCACCCGATTTTTCCCACAATATAAATTGACCAATCTTCCACCCACACCAGTCGTGACACTGGAAAGAGCTCACAGGATTGCAAAGGAGGAGGGGTTAGAATATGTCTATATCGGGAATGTCCCGGGCCATGAGATGAACTCCACCTTCTGCCCCGCGTGCAAGAAGAAGATCATCCACCGGACCCACTTTTCAGTCTCCGCAAAAGAGGTTAAGAATGGGAAGTGCCGGTTCTGCGGCTATCCGATTGTAGGAATCTGGTCTTAAGCCCATGCAGATTGATATTCAACTTCTTCCTGCTTCTCCCATCCTCAACTCCCTTTCGATGAGAACCGTTGTAGTGATCGATGTTCTACGAGCCACCTCTGTGATCGTCCATGCGATCTCGGAAGGGGCGCTGGAAATCATCCCGGTTGCCGCAGTGGAGGAAGCGTTTCAACTGGCAAAGCATTTTCCTCAAGGCGCCTCTCTTCTGGGAGGAGAACGTGGAAGTAAAAAGATAGAGGGATTCGACCTGGGGAATTCGCCGAGAGAGTATATCGCCGAAAAGGTAAAGGGGAAGAGAGTGATCCTGACAACCACCAACGGGACAAAGGCGTTTCATTCCGTCTCTTCAGGAAGGGAGGTTATGGCGGGAAGTTTCTTCAATATCGGAGCAGTTGGAAGGCGATGCCTTGATCTGGGCCAGGACCTTTTCATTTTTCTCTCAGGAGATGAAGGAAGATTTTCCCTCGAGGATGCGGTTTGCGGAGGAATGCTGATTGATTGCATCCTGAATAGGGGGAAAGGGCCTGTTACCCTGACAGATGCCGGCCAGTCATCTCTCATCCTCTATGAGAGATTCAAGGAGAATCTGGTTGAGGCTTTCCGTCTCTCAACTCATGGGAGGGACCTGATTGCAAAAGGGTTTGAAGAGGATTTAGCCTGCTGCGCTCAGGTTGATATCACAGACATCGTCCCCACTTTCCGGGACGGAGCGATCCGGGCCCACCTTGCCCCATCCCTCTCCCCAAGTAGCACAGGCGTGACGCCTGTGGCCACCCGAGAGGGGAAGGGTGAGGGGGAATAATGAGTAAATGAGTAAGGACGAGGGACGGGGGATGACGGAAGATGGATGATAGACGAGGGATAAAAGATGGAAGGCGATGGAGGAAAGAACGATGAGGCGGCCCGAGAGGAAAATCAGAGACAAAGAAACAATCATATCCCTGTTGAAACACTCACCGGTTGGCAGGATCGCCACTGTCAACCCGAAAGGTTTCCCTGTGATTAAACCGGTGAACTTTGTCTACATGGACGGGAAACTTTACATTCACTCCTCCAAGAAGGGAGAGAAGATTGAGGATATCCAACGGGGAAGCCCTGTCTGTTTTGAACTGGATGAGCCCATTGCCTATGCCCCTGCAACTGGACCTGCCTGCAAGGCCGGGTATTACTATCGAAGCATCATCATCAAGGGGGAAGCGATTCTGGTGAACGACCGGGACAAGAAGTTGAAAATATTTGAGAGGCTGATGGAGAAATACCAGCCTCAAGGCGGATATGAAGCCATTCCGGAGGAGGCGCTGAAGAAGACAGCGATCATCGAAATATCGATCCGGGAGATGACCGGAAAAGAGAGATTGGGTTAAATATTTAGTAACGTAGAATTTAGGAGACCTGAGTAAGAGTAATTGCCCTCCAATATGGTATTTATGTTTCGTCGAAAACAAAATCCATAGAAGGAGGGCAATATGGGAGCAACCCCACAGGGAAAGGATATCACGATTGAATTTGAGTGTCAATTCAGAGTTGATTTGCAACACAGCGATTTTTCATCGATCATGAAGGCATTTCTTATGCTGTTGCCACAGTTGCTGGAGGATTTTTTTCAGAAAGTGCTTGTCGGTTTCGGCGAG
>JAGXSW010000138.1 GCA_018333715.1 Syntrophaceae bacterium
CCTTAAGGTCCGGGTTCGGCCCTATTATATCTATCAATGCGACCTGGCCACAGGGACGGAACATTTCAGGACGTCTGTTGCCACAGGGATTCAGATCATCGAGAAGCTTCGCGGCCACACCACAGGTTATGCCATTCCCACCTTTGTGGTGGATGCGCCTGGAGGAGGGGGGAAGATCCCTGTGGAGCCCAACTACCTCGTTTCGAGGGGGAAGGGAAAGATGATTTTGAGAAATTATGAAGGGAATATCTACGAATATCCGGAGCCGAATATCATTGAATTCAAGAAGGCGAGAACCGGCGGTGAGGAGAAGGTTGCAACAAAGAAGGCGATGGCATCGCGGTAAACCTGTCAGGTTCACGGCTTAGAAGAGGGAAGGAGATGGAAGGTCCGGGGTTAAAAGTGGCTGTGCTCTACAACCTTCTTGAAAGGCTTGAAAAGGGGGAGGAGAAGGATATTGTGGCGGAGGAGTCGATCCTCAAGGAAATCGGCGCGATCGAAGAGGGGATCCGTTCCCTGGGGCATCAATTTTTTGTGATGGCCGTCCGCAATGAGATCGACTCCATCATCCACTGGTTGAAAGAGATTCGGCCTGATGTTGTCTTCAACCTGTGCGAGAGTGTGTATGGAAACGCCTGCCTGGAGATGAATATCCCCGCCCTGCTGGATCTCTTGCGGATCCCCTATACGGGGTCTCCTCCCCTGACGCTTGGATTATGTCAGGACAAGGGGAAGGTGAAGGATATCCTCTCCTCCCAGGGTATTCTCACTCCCCGGTATAAGATCTTCGACCGCGAGGTCGGGTCCCTGAAAGGAAATGTCTTTCCGATCATCGTCAAACCCCTTCATGAAGATGGGAGTCTCGGGATCTCAAAGGAGAGCGTGGTCCATAACGATGAGGCCCTGAACCGGCAGATCCGGTATGTGATCGAGAGGTATCGTCAACCCGCGCTGGTGGAGGAGTATATCGAAGGCAGGGAATTAAATGTGGGTTTGATGGAGACGAATGGAAAGGTGGGAAGCCTTCCCATCTCTGAGATCGATTATTCGGAATTTCCCGAAGGGGTTCCGCGGATTTGCGGTTATGAGGCCAAGTGGGTGCAGGAGAGCATCGAATATCAGAAGTCTAAACCGATCTGTCCCGCCCCGCTGGAATGGGTGTTGCAGAAACGGGTGGAACATCTTGCCGTCAAAGTCTTTAAACTTTTTGGCTGCCGGGACTATGCCCGCGTGGATATGCGGATTGACCGGGATGGAAAGATTTATATCCTGGAGGTCAATCCCAATCCGGATATCTCCCCGCCATCCGGCATGGCGAGGGCCATACGAATTCAAGGGATGACCTATTCCGAGTTTATCGGAAAAGTGATTGAGAAGGCACTTCAAAGAAGAGATGGGGAGATAAGGAGATAGGGGGATAGGGAGATTAATTCCAAACACATGATGAATGATTTCCTAATCCGGCGTAGCTGAAAAAAAGGTTTTGTGGTTTGAAAGATCCAAGATCCCAAAATCCGATGATGGGAATTAAAAATATAATGATTATTGATTTGAGTAGAATTCGGTAGCATAAGTGTTTAATCACACCTTATATATTACTTTCGTTCTCCCCATCACCCTATCTCCCCATCTCCCTATCCGTGGTTAAAATTATGGGTTCCCTTCCCAGAATCACCTTAAAGAAAGGAAAAGAGAAGCCAATCCTAAGGGGTCATCCCTGGGTCTTTTCAGGAGCGGTTGCCAGAGCGGAGGGGGATCTTGCTCCGGGAGAGATTGGAGAGGTCTATTCCGGGGATGGAAAGTTTTTGGGGATAGGCCAATTCAACCCCCATTCTCAGATCATTCTCCGCTTGCTCACCCGGAGAAGGGAAACTCTGGATTCGTCCTTTTTTGGAGGGCGGTTGTTACAGGCCGATGTCTTGAGAGAAAAGGGATTGCATGGAAAGACGAATGCTTATCGTGTCATCAATGGAGAGGGAGATTTTCTTCCAGGGCTGATTGTGGATCGTTATGGGGAGATCCTTGTTCTTCAATGTCTGACCGCAGGGATGGAGCGTCTGAAAGGACTTTTCATCGATCTTCTGGTCAGACATTTCAATCCGAAAAACATTTATGAACGGAGCGATGTCCCCTCCAGAAGGGAGGAAGGTCTGCCTGAAGCCAGGGGTCTTCTCTACGGGGAGGAGATTCTCGATTCTTTTGAGATAGAGGAGTATGGATGCCGGTTCAGAGTCGATGTGAAAGAAGGGCAGAAGACAGGTTTTTACCTGGATCAGAGGGAGAACCGATTTTCTCTCCAGAAGGTTTCTCACGGAAAGAAGATACTGGATTGCTTCTGCTACTCCGGAGGTTTCTCTATCCACACAGGGCTTGGCGGAGCCAAAGAGATTACAATGATCGACTCCTCTAAAGAGGCCCTGGAAAGAGCAAAGGACCATTTTGCCCTCAATCATCTAAAAAGCATCTCCCCCCATTTGATCAGGGGAGATGCTTTTGAAGTGATGAGGAGCCTTGAACCCGATTATGACATCGTCATTCTCGATCCTCCTCCCTTTGCGAAAAAGAAAGGTCACCTCCCCGGGGCTTCGAGAGGATATAAGGATCTCAATCTCCAGGCGTTTCGTCTCTTGAAAAGGGAGGGCCTTCTCTTCACCTTCTCCTGCTCCCACCATATGAACTTGGATCTCTTTCAGAAGATCGTCTTCGCAGCGGCCGTAGATGCGGGCAGAAGGGTTCAACTTCTGGCCAGAAGAGGGCACCCGATCGACCATCCCGTCGACCTTTCCCACCCAGAGGGAGAATATTTGAGGGGTATGGTCTGCAGGGCGTTGTAACTCCAAAAATGAATTTTGAAGGTGCGACCCCAAGGATCCAGGGATTTCCCAAAGAGCCAAAAGCTTCGCAAATCCCTTCAGGCTTGGACAAGAGCTGCATCATATTCTGCAAGAGGGAAGCAGATTGTTTTCTTGATCTGAGTGCGATGCTTGGCAATCCCTTCCAATCGCTTGTAGACAGGCGCATCAAAATACTGCTCACCACACTTGCCGCATACCCAAGCGGGTACACGATCAACATAGATCGTTTGACCCTTAAAATGAAACCTGGCCTGGATGATACGCTCTTCCACTATCCCTTCACAGAATTCGCACATATCAGGGCTCTTTTTCCTCATCTTTTACTCCTCATCCTCATAAGCTGTAATAACCAAGAGCACGCCCGAAGGCAAAAAACGACACATTACTCGTGCGCGCCGTCCATCTCTCGTGTCACCCGCCGCCTCATAGCGAGTGCCACGAGGGTCACGTGTAAACTTCCGCAGGATTCGACCCCTAAGTATAACATTTTCAACATCCTCTGCGACAAGGTTGTCCTCGGACATTTCTTCGTTGGCATGCGAACTTATACGATATCTTTGCTCGCGTATCGCCCGTTGATACGCTGTAGCGCACCCATTAGGTATTCCTTTCTTCATTTTGATGATTCGAGGGTGACGTGTCAGTCATGGAAAATTTAATCTATGCGTCCCCCCCTTTCTATTTGGAGTATTTCTACAGCAAAATACAAAGATAATCAAGGTTATTTTCGGGCTGTATGTAATCCCTCAGTTATGGTTTGCTTAAGTTTACCACAACCTGTAACTCAGCCCTTTAGGGCTGAGTTTCCAGGGCTCCTGCGGCAGGGCCCTGAGTTACATATTCGACAAAGCATTTATCCTTCATAACCGAGGGGTTACCTCCCGGCATTGTATCTCCTTGACCCTCCTATGGGATTGAGTTAATATACTTTGTCAGTCGGATAGTCTTTTAGTCGCATAGTCTCATCGTCAATGAGAAAAGATTAGACTATGAGACAATTAGACAATAAGACTATAGGACTATGAGACTACTATGACTATTGATTTTTTAGGAGACTGGAAGAGGACGGATTACTGCGGAAACCTCCGGAAGGAGGATGGAGGCCGCGAGGTGACCCTCCTGGGATGGGTTCGAAAGAGGAGGGATCTGGGGGGCCTCATCTTTGTTGAATTGAGAGACCGACAGGGAATTGTTCAGGTTGTTTTTAATCCTGAGGCGAACAGGGAAGTCCATGAGAAGGCACAGACCCTCCGGAGCGAGTATGTCATCGGAGTAAGAGGAGAGGTCGTGTTGAGGCCTGAGGGAACGGCCAATCCGAAGCTGGGCACGGGAGAAATTGAAGTGGCCGCAAAGGAGTTGAAAATTCTCAATGTCTCCAAGAATCCTCCTTTTCTCATCGAAGATGAAGAGGATGTGGCTGAGAATACCCGGCTCAAATACAGATACCTCGACTTAAGAAAGCCGGGTTTGCAGAAAAATCTGATCCTCCGGCACCGGCTGGCCAGAGAGGTGAGAGATTATTTTGATCGGCTGGGTTTTCTGGAGGTCGAAACGCCGATGCTCACCAAGTCCACTCCTGAGGGAGCAAGGGACTTTCTGGTCCCCAGCCGACTCAGCCCGGGCCATTTTTACGCCCTGCCACAATCTCCTCAACTCTTCAAACAGATTCTAATGGTAGCCGGTTATGACCGGTACTTTCAGATTGTGCGATGTTTCCGGGATGAAGACCTGCGCTCGGACCGTCAGCCGGAGTTTACACAGATCGATGTGGAGATGTCCTTTGTGACCGTAGAGGATATCCGGAAGACAATGGAAGGGCTTATGGTTCACCTTTTTAAGGAAGTTTTGAGAATGGAACTTAAGACCCCTTTTCCGGCGTTGAGCTACGATGAGGCAATGGACCGGTATGGTCTGGATAAGCCCGATATCCGATTCGGGCTGGAATTGAGGGATCTCTCAAAGATTTTAAAAGGCTCAACCTTCAAAGTGTTTCAGGATGCGCTGAATAGTGGAGGAATCATCAAGGCGATCAATGTGAAGGGAGGAGCGACTTTTTCACGTAAGGAGATTGAGGACCTCACCCATTTTGTCTATGACTATGGGGCCAAGGGTTTGATCTCGGCCAAGGTGGGCCATGAGGGCTGGCAATCGCCCATGCAGAAATTCATCACCGATGAGGAGAGAAGATCAGTGGAAAAAGCGATGGAGGCATCAGAGGGCGATCTCCTTCTCTTGATCGCCGGTCCTGCGAAAGCAGTGAATCAGTCACTGGCGAACCTCCGCCTCCATCTCGGCAGAAAGTTAGGGCTCATTCCCGAAGAGGAATACCGGTTTGTATGGATTTTGGATTTTCCTCTATTGGAATATGATGAGGCAGAGAAAAGATATATGGCTGTCCATCACCCCTTTACCGGACCCAGGGACGAAGATATATCCAAATTGAGGGAACATTCGGAGCAGGTGAAGGCCAAGGCTTACGATCTCGTTTTAAACGGGTCTGAGATCGGAGGAGGAAGCATCCGGAACCATCTGAAGGAGGTGCAGTCCCTGGTCTTTGAGAAGCTGGGGATGGATGAGGAAGAAGCGAGAGAAAGGTTCGGGTTTTTATTGGAGGCCCTCGAATACGGGACCCCTCCTCATGGGGGGATTGCTTTCGGGTTCGATCGACTCGTCATGATTCTCAGCCATTCGGAGTCGATCCGTGATGTGATCGCTTTCCCAAAAACCCAGAAGGGAACCTGTCTGATGACCGATGCTCCCTCGAAAGTGGATGGGAAGCAACTCGATGAGCTGTGGATAAAGCTGAAGGTTTAAATTTATGATTAAGGGTTTCTATCTTTGAGCAGACAGCATTGAAAAATCTCCCCTAGCCCCTGGTTTACCAAATCCCGATTTATCGGGACCTTTGGCAAAGGGAGGTTAGGAGGGATTTTGTGAACCAAGTATTTTTTGCACAATTAGGGAATAAACCTATAAAGAGAGGGAGAAAAAATGGCCATTGCAAAAAAGAAAAAAGCATTTCAGAGCAAGATAGCCGCAATCCAATTTCCACTTCTGGATAGCCAGGAGCCGAATCTCTACCGGCATGTCTTCCCCTACGAAGAGGTCTGCCGGATCGAATTCGACAACCGTTTCGTCTTCATCGATCCTCCGGAGGAGATCTTCATCACGGACACCACATTCAGGGACGGCCAACAGGCGAGACCCCCCTATACCGTGGAGCAGATCGTTGATCTCTATGAGATGCTCCATAAACTTGGGGGCGCCAACGGCGTGATCCGGCAGTGCGAATTCTTCCTTTACAGCGAGAAGGACAAGGAGGCGTTGAGAAGGTGTCAGGAAAGGAATTACCGCTATCCCGAGATCACCGGATGGATACGCGCCGTCAAAGAGGATTTCACTCTGGTCAAAGAGATGGGGCTGAAGGAGACGGGCATCCTGACTTCGGTGTCGGATTATCACATCTTCTTAAAATTGAAGAAGAACCGGAGGGTGGTGTTGAGGGAATACCTCTCCATTGTTTCTGCGGCCCTGGATCTGGGGATCATCCCAAGGTGCCATTTTGAGGATGTGACCCGTGCGGATATCTATGGGTTTTGCATCCCCTTTGCGCAGGATATTATGCGCCTTTCCGAGGAGGCAAAATTGCCGGTCAAGATCCGGCTCTGCGACACCCTGGGATATGGCGTGACCTATCCGGGGGCGGCCCTTCCGCGATGTGTGCCGAAGATCATCCGGGCCATGATCGATGATGCCGGGGTGCCTTCCGAATATTTGGAATGGCACGGTCATAACGATTTTCACAAGGGATTGATCAATGCGACCACAGCCTGGCTCTACGGATGTTCGGCGGCCAATGGGACGCTATTGGGTTTCGGAGAGAGGACGGGGAATGCGCCGATCGAAGGGTTGATCATCGAGTATATCAGCCTTACCGGATACACGAATGGAATCGATACGACGATGATCACCGAGATCCGGAACTACTTTGAACGTAATGTCGGCGTCTCGATTCCACCCAATATGCCCTTCGTGGGAGCCAACTTCAATGCCACCAGCGCCGGCATCCATGCGGATGGAATTCTGAAGAACGAGGAGATCTATAACATCTTCAATACCTCCAAGATTCTCAACCGGCCCATTTCGGTCTCTGTCAATGACAAATCCGGCCTGGCGGGCATTGCCCAGTGGATCAACTCTCACTTCGCGCTCACCGGAAAAGACCGGATCGAAAAGACACATCCAGGGGTAGCGAAGATCAATCGCTGGGTGACGAAACAGTATGAGGAAGGAAGAACGACCGCGGTCTCCGACCAGGAGATGGAGAAAGCGACACGGAAATACCTTGCCGAGATCTTCATCTCAGAGTTTGACATGTTGAAGGCAAGGGCGCGAGAAATGGCTTACCACATCATCGAACGGGTGATTGAGGAGTCCGGAATGAAGTCCATGAATCCGGAGCAGATCGAGCCCATCTTGCAATCTCTGGTGGATGAATATCCCTATTTGCAGTATGTCTATGTGGTCAATATACATGGAATAAAGATTACACGGACCATCTGTCAACCCGTGGATCAATCGAAATTTGCCCATGTGGGAGTAGGGGAGGATTATGCGGACCGCTCCTGGTTCATCGACCCCCTGAAGGACGGCAAGATCCATGTCACCGACCTTTATTCTTCAAAACATACAGGGGCGCTCTGTATTACGCTCTCCGGACCGATTCGAAACGAAATGGGAGAGATCAAGGGGATCCTGGGCCTGGACATTCGATTCGAAGATTTGACCAAGAGCGAGGGAGAATAATTACACGGAAAATAGTCAAAGGTCTAAAGGTAAAGGCAAAGAGGCCGGTTTTGTTAATGGGGTAGGTCATTGGTCTTAATAAATTTACTTTACCCCCTGCCCCTTGCCTAAACCGGCGTCTTCACCCTTACCCTCATCTTGACCTAAGAACAATTTTCATTCTTCAAGGGTAACAGAATCCAACACGAAGGATTACTTGTAGAGGATTAAAAAAAGATGATCTTGACAGAGACCTTAAAAAAAGCGAGCAAGTTCTTTCCTGAAAAGCAGGCCATTGTCTGCGGAGGGAAGCGATTCACCTACAGGGAATTCCATGAACGGATCAACCGGTTCTCCCACTGCCTCAAAGGTTTTGGAATAGGCAAAGATGATAAGGTGGCCATCCTTCATTCCAACTGCCACACTTTTTTGGAAGTTTATTACGGGATCGCTCAGATCGGGGCCATTTCGGTTCCGATCAACATCAGGCTTTCACCCGGAGAGATTGCGTTTATTCTGCAGGACTCGGAATCAAAAGTGTTGGTTTCGGATCCGATGTTTCAAAAGCAGGTCAATCCGATCAGAGAAAAGATCTCAGGAATTAAAAAGATTCTCTGGACAGGGGATGGCCTAGCGGCTCAGGAAGACCGCGACCTTCATTATGAGAAGCATCTGGAACAGGGGAATCCTGATGCTCTCCCTGAAAGCCCTATCACCGGCGAGGACATCGCCCAGATCTACTACACGAGCGGCACCACAGGCCGGCCCAAGGGCGTGATGCTCTCGCACAAGAATGTGACCACCCATGCCCTGGGGACGATTGCGGAAATTCATCTGACGGATCAGGATGTCTGGATTCATGTCGCCCCTCTCTTTCACCTTGCCGATGCCTGGGCGACCTGGGCCATCACCTGGGTTGGTGGAACGCACGTTCTGGTGAGAGAATTTGATGCAAAGACCGTCCTCGAGACGATTGAAAAGGAAAAAGTCACTCTCACCAATCTCATTCCGACCATGCTCAACCTCATGGTGAATTATCCGGATGCAGGGAAGTTTGATTACGGCAGTTTAAGGGTTCTCCTCAGCGGAGGAGCGCCCATTGCGCCCGAAGTGGTCCGAAAGATCGTCGAGACATTCAAATGCGACTACATTCAGACCTACGGGATGACCGAGACAAGCCCCTATCTGACACTTTCCATCTTAAAAGGGCACTTGAAAAGATTGTCCGAAAAGGAGCAGCTTAAGTTCAAGTCGAAGACGGGAAGAGAATTCATTGGCGTTGAATTGAAAGTGGTCAATGACAAGGGAGAAGAGATCAAAAAGGATGAGAAAGAGGTTGGCGAGATCATCGTCAAAGGGGATATTGTGACAAAGGGCTACTGGAAACTTCCGGAAGAGACGGCGAAGTCGATCAGAGACGGCTGGCTCTATACCGGAGATATGGCGGTGATGGATGAGGAAGGATACGTGACCATCGTGGATCGAAAGAAAGATATGATTCTTACGGGCGGTGAGAATGTCTATTCGACAGAGGTGGAGAATGTCCTCTATATGCATCCTGCTATTCTGGAATGCGCTGTTGTTGGAGTTCCCGATGAGAAGTGGGGCGAGGCGGTCAAAGGAGTAGTCGTATTAAAACCCCGGCAGAAGGGAACTGCCGAGGAGATCATTCGGTTCTGCAAGGATCATATCGCCCACTACAAGGCGCCCAAATCGATCGACTTCATCGACGCTCTTCCAAGAACCGGCTCCGGAAAGATCCAGAAGAAGGGGCTGAGGGATCAATACTGGAAAGGCTATGAGAAGAAGGTCCATTGAAACCTCATTGCAAAATAGTCAATTAGCATTGATCAGTTAGCAATCCCTCCAAAAAGCGAAATCCGATGGCTTACACACCTGAGCTAAAACAACTGATCCGGAAAGTGGAAGAGACCCGGTCTCAGCGATTGGCCAAAAAGAAGGAGGGACAGGAGTTCCCGATGCTGAATCTCGCTGAAAAAGAGAACCGGCTGAGACAGTTTCACCCTTCCTACAAAGAGGGGTCATTACAGGAATTAATAGTTGGGCCAAGCAAGGGCTATTCTGTCTCACCCGAGATCTGCGAGATATTGGAATCGTGGAGCCGAATCGATCCCGATCGAATCGACCTTTCGAAGATTGCCTATGAAACCGATGTACTCATCATCGGAGGAGGTGGGGCCGGGACAGCGGCAGCCCTTCTGGCTCAGGAGAATGGCGCGGACACCCTCATTGCCACAAAACTGAGACACGGCGATGCCAATACCATGATGGCTGAGGGCGGCATCCAGGCGGTCTCTCAACCGGGCAAAGATTCTCCTTATTACCACTACCTCGACACGATTGGAGGCGGACACTTTGCAAACATCCCTCAATTAGTGTTTACTCTCGTGACTCAAGCCCCTTCTGTCCTTCAATGGTTGGAGGGGCTGGGTGTCATGTTTGATAAAAAGCCGGAGGGGAATCTCAAAGTGTTTCATCTCGGCGGGATGTCGAGAAAAAGAGATCACGTAGCAGCGGATATCACCGGAACCGAGATCATGCGGACGATCCGTGACGAGGCCAGAAACAGGAAGGGAATCCGGGTCCTCGAATTTTCTCCTGTTGTAGAATTGGTCCTGAATGAGCAGGGCCGCTGTGCGGGGGCCATTCTTTACAATCTCGAAACAGAAGAATATTTTCTGGTGAAGGCGAAGGCTGTGATTCTCGCAACAGGCGGCTCCGGTCGGCTGCACATCGGCGGCTTCCCGACTACCAATCATTATGGGGCGACAGGAGACGGTCTTGCCCTCGGTTATCGATCCGGGGTGGGCGTCTGCTTCCTTCATACGTCACAGTATCATCCTACAGGGGCGATTTTTCCGGAACAGGCTGAAGGGCTTCTCATATCGGAGAAATTCAGGGGAGCGGGCGCCCATCTGCTCAATATCGATGGCGAGCAGTTTGTGTGTGAGACCGAGCCGAGGGACGCCTGTGCCTCCTCCATCATCCGGGAATGCACCCACGTAGGCAAAGGAGTTCCTAACGCAACAGGAAAAACAGGGGTTTGGCTGGATTCCCCTATGATAGACCTCCTCCACGGAGAAGGATCCCTAACAAGAGAATTTGTCGGGAAATATAAACTTTTTAAAAGATACGGGATTGATATTACCCAGGAGCCGATTCTCGTCTATCCCACGCTCCACTACCAGAATGGGGGCTTGAAGTTCAATGAAGAGGGGGAGACCTCTATTCCGGGGCTCTACGCTGCCGGAGAGGTGACCGGAGGGGTTCACGGTGAAAACCGGTTGGGAGGGAATTCGCTCATGGATGTCCTTGTCTTCGGAAGGATTGCGGGGAAAAATGCGGCCCTTTATGCGAAGGAAAAATTTCAGGATGGGTGCCTAACACTCGAGCACGTGAGAAAATTTCATCAGGAGTTGAAAGGGGTAGGGGTTGACCGAAAGAAGATTTCGCCCATTTTACTTCCAGACTACTCGAACCCTCTGGTCAGGGATAGGCAGTTGACCACAGAGTATCAAGGAACGATCCGATAATTTCCTTTTACTTCATCAAGCGGCTTGGTCCTTCCCGCGGCTATATCCGCACGGACTCGCTTCAACACGGGACTCAGAGGTCCCCCATTCTGGAAATCCTGTTCGATCTCTTTATCCCATTCATCTGAATGGCTTGTTTCGTATTCTGCGAGCCAAGAAAGGAATTCGTCCAACTCACTTTCAGGAAGAGCCTCGACCTGCTCTACTATCTTTTTGATGGTAGCTTTCATATTAATTCTATAATCCCAAATTTTGTTCAAAAAATCGGCATTTTTTAGATTCTTATACATTTATGCCTACAAAACTCTCCCCTCCCTTGGCGGGAGGGGATGAAGGGGAGGGGGACCAAATTCCTTTTGTCTATCCCTCTCCGAGCCAGAGGCTCTTCTGAGCCGGCAGCCATCCTCTCGCCGCAAATCTCGCCTGGCGCAGCAGGCACCCTCCCCAGGTGGCACGGGCATCTTGCCCGTGTTGACAGGCGTCTGGATGCTTGATTATCATTTGGTCACTCTTGCACCCGAACAGAAACCAAGCTGGAACGGCTGCCAACTGGCAAAAGGCTCTTTTTCTCTTAAAACGAAAATCAATTACTCTTTCGTCCTGGATTTCTTTTTCCTGTTGACAACAGGAGGCCTTATAAGTGTTAGGCGGTAATCATTTTGGTTTCATTCCATAAAACTCAATAACTAAGTCTGACCCCTTAGCCTAACCCTCACGATCAGTGGGGCGTGTAACGCATCCGCTGGATCGTGTTGTTCCCCTGTCCCTATGCCGCCTTTTTGAGAGTGACATGCATGCCGGCTCTTGTCGCAAGGGTGATAAGCATTTCGAGGCTAAATCTTTCCCATTTGCCTCTGATCAAGTCTGAAACCCTGGATTGACTAACGCCGAGGATTTCCGCAGCCTTGGCCTGCGTTAGCCTCCTGGCTTTGATGAACTTTCGGAGATCGGCCATAAGATCGGCACGCATCTGAAGAATTGCGGCTTCATCTGTAGAATACCCGAGATCAATGAATACGTCTCCAGAAGAATGAACAACGGTCTTGCTCATAAGTCACCTCCAATCTGTCTGTACCGTTGGCGAGCCAAATCAATATCATGCCGGCTCGTTTTTCGAATCTTCTTTTGAAATGCATGAAGTACATAAACCGCATCGCGCAGCTTAGCGACATAGATTACTCGCCACTCGCCCAAAACGTGGATACGGATTTCGTTCACGCCTGGCGCGATTACCTGCATGGGTTTCCAATCGCTTGGTTCAAGTCCGTTTTGAACCGCACGAAGCTCGAAGCCTGGTGACCGGCGGGCTTCCTCTGGGAAGTTTCGCAGATCGTCCAGACTCGATCCTAAAAATCGAAGTGGCTTCATAGCTATACATATGTTATATAAGTTTTTATATATTTGTCAAGTTCAATGATGATCGAGGTTTTTATCGTAAGGGGTAACGACTGAAATCAGCGGGGGCTATTAGCCATCCGCTAGTGATTTGTTGTGCCATTCCTCGGTTTTAAAAGGTCCTAGATTTCCGGTAGCAGCGGAACAAATGCAGACTCCAAAATGCTTTTTGTTCGCTCTTTGGACTTAAGTGTTATCAGAAGCGCATCCAAGATCACATCGTACGTTACTATTCTAATGCCATGGAGATCGTCATTCATTTGAGCTACACGTAGTCGTTGATCGACACTCATAGAATTGCGACGACCAAGGATGACCGGTCAGAATCTTCTTCATACTCCTGGAAATAGGCTCACGACCGGTCCGAACCAATAAATGGAAGTGGCATAGACAATTAGATTCCCGTCCATGCACTGGTTGGCCAGCCGATTTAGAAAATCATCCCTGTCTCGATCAATGCGGAATATGTTTGTCCGCTCGATGCCCCGCCCCATCACATGATGCAATGCCCCGGGAGCATCCAGTCTCGGTTGTCTAGGCATACCGAATGATTAGATCCTTCTCCTCCATTTGTTAAGTTGTTTTAGAACCTACGTTATATATTATGTTAGAGCGAGGTTAAACCTCAAAGAGTAAGGTAGAAAAAGTTTATTTATAATCTACCACAAAAAGAAACCTCCTGTCCCCTCTGTCTCTTCCATTCTCCCCATATTTAAGGAATCCCGAACCTTCGGCGAGGATACCTCCATGAAATGTTCGATTCTTGAGAATCGTCTGAAAAGCTTTCTCTCTTTGTGTGTTTGGGCTTTTCTTCAACTCCCGTATGACAGCCTCTTTGGTCAGGTCGAAAGTGAGGACTCGATTGGCCAGCCATTCGGCATCACCGTGAACGATGGATTCCCAGACAGCAGCAATCTCTTCGTCTAATTCAACCATTACTGCCTTTTCGACTAGATTCTCAAAGAGAGCAGTAAGGCTAATAATCCCCCCACCTGCAAAGGGCTCAACAAGGACACCTGACTTTGAATACTTGTTCCCCAACCACTGTCTGAATGTTGGCACAAACCAGGTCTTCCCTCCCGGGTAGCGGAAAGGGCTTCGTTGTGGAACAGACGCTACATTGACCGGCTTAGGTATTCCTAATTCCCCGGATAATTCAGGAAATAGAGGCGATTGTCTAAGTGTACGCATTTCAGAATGGCCTCTCGATCGTTTTGTTCACCGGAGGAGTTTCTAACTGCTCATCCAGTTTTAACGTTCGGCTTAACCGGCTGCAACGGAGCGCAGCGGAATTGGCAATCCGGGTTGAAGCCGTTGTTAGCCTATATTATCTTATCAATTTGTTGCTTGAACTCATTGAACAGAGCAACTGCATCCTTTGCAAGTGGTTCCATGCGTTCTGGAAAGAGCTCCAGTGCGTAAGCATGGCTAAAATAGTGGCGGAAGGCAAGATATTGCTTCAGGTTATTCAGCAATAGGTCAGATATGATGCTCTTTTCGGCTGCCGCAAGCAAGAGATCTCTGTGCCATGATTCTCCTTGAGGAATTGGTAATGATTTTTCCTGAAATACCTGTTTGACGATATTTTCGATGCCGTTGTAGAAATTGTGCAGCAAAGCGGCAACACCCGCGAGCTCGAGCTGAGAGAGTGTTGAAAGTGGACGATCGGGTAGGGCAGAGAGTGTGTTTTCTATCGCCTCATACTCAGCTTCAATACGAAGACGGTAATCAGGCATAGAGAGGTATGCCCTCCCGTAAAACTAGTTCGATGAAACGGGTCTTCTTAGACAGGTCAATAATGTCAACGGGTTTTGATAAAGCGCACAGTAGTTCGCCATAGAAGGCGTAGAAATCCTTTTCCTCAATGCCCTCAACTGCGATATCAATATCCCGGTATTCCTGGGTAGAGGATAGACTGGATCCGAATAGCACCACACGCTTCGCGCGATACTTCCGGGCCATTTGTTCAATTATACTTTTGTCGGTATCGGTAATCATAAATTAATTATATCATTTTGATTCGTTAAAGTCTATTTGGGCTAAACATCAGAAGCAGGCCGCCCACTACGGAGTCTCAAAACGTCATGGCTATCCACGGTCGGCTTGAATGATTTGGTACCCCGCAATGTGGGACTCTTGCACTCGATCAGAAACCAAGTTGGAACGGCTGCCAACAGGCAAAAGGCTCTTTTTTTCTTAGTTCTTAGAACGAAAATCAATTACCTTTTCGTCCCGGATTTCTTTTCCCTATTAACACCGGAAGCATTATAAGTGTTATGTGTGGTTATATTTCTTCTATTCGATTTCACCTTCGCCTAATATTATTGTTCCGCATTCGCCCGAATACATTCGTTTGTTATCAGAGTTAAACTCATATTTGACATCAAGGGACAAAGACTCCAATGACAGAATTTTGTAATGGTTGCATTTGTAAATATGATTTCTGCCTGCTTCACCAGCAACATAGATTTCAAAAGACATCAAGAAATGCGGGGCATCATATATAACCTTGAATTCATCAGAAGGCGAGAAGTAAAAACTTCTTTGAGTTGTTGCTATGTTTTCCGCATTGTAAGTTTTGCACTCTAAATAATACGGGACACTATTAAACCAAGCCAAAATATCTGGATAGCCTGTGGATTTTTTGTTCCCGCTTGGAACTGTTGGAACATCAGCATTAAGATTCAAGTCGGTTAATGCTTTTTTAACAAATGGCTCAATATCATTTCCTACCTCATTTGGGCGCGGTCTTAGGATTCCTGTTTTATTTATTGCTTTGCCGGCATATAACGCTGCTTGTTTTAATAATCCTAATACATCCTTGTGCTCAGAATTTTTAAAGTCAAAAGAAATAACCTTTTTCCCTGTCATAGATTCAATTACAAGATTAAAAGGGATGCCCTTTAAAGGTGTAAGCATCTGCTTGATGACATTTTCTAATCTGACGATATAATCTTTATCTGCCACTTATTTCGCCTTTCTAAAAATAAGGATATTTTCTTTTTTCATTACATTGTAAAGCCCAAATATCAGCTTCAAAATATTTTTTTCTAACTTAAAGCCAATCTCTGTCATATAATCTATACTAAATTCCACTGTCTTAACCTCTTGCCCTTGATAAGTAGCATTGCCTATAACAATGACAGCGTATTTATTAGGTTTTAAAATTCTATATATTTCATCATAAGATTTCTGTATGTCATTGTTATATAAATCAACCCTCTCTTTTCCTTTTCCTCGGACACCAATAAAATCTTCTCTTATTTCGTTCAACTTTAAGCCCATATCTTCTAATGAATGTGCATCATTTTCTATATAATCAAGAGCTATAGAATAAGGTGGCGATGTAATAATACCATCTACAGAATTATCGGATAATTCAACATTTCTTGAATCACCAATTGTAATGTCAACGTTCCCTAATTTTAAGTTCAACTTATTGACGATTTCTTTATAGTCTTTGACAGAATCTATCATTAAATTTAAATTCTTTATAAAAGATTGCTCAAAGACACGTCCACGCCTTGATTCGTCGCTAACTGCCAACAGTCTTGCGAGTGCATAAAAATCTCTTACATTTTTATTTTCAATGTCTTCCAAAACTTTGTAAAAATTCTGTTCTTGATTAAAAAGAGACGGCTTGAGTTTTGATATTAAAGTATTCTTTAATTTTATGATTTCATCTATCGCGTAAATGGCTTGGGTTTTAACCTTCCCCTGCAGCACACAAAGAGGGGAAATATCAATTCCAATAAAATTTAGCCCCAATAATTGAGATTCCAATGCTGTTGTTCCGCTCCCTGAAAAGGGTTCAAATACAATGTCGCCTTTTTTTAGTCCAATAATATTTAATAATGCCCTTATCATTTGGGGATGGAATTTCCCTTTATACGGATAAATCCAGTGAGTCAAATATTGATTTACAGACCGTGTTCTATTTTTCTGAATGATATGAAAATAGTCAGTAAATTTTTCGCCGACTGATTTAAAATACGAAGGACGCTTTATTAATCTATCAGCCAATTCTTCCGATTTATTATTTAAATTAAATCCTCTGAGTCCATTGATTACTTCATAATCAGCACCTAATGCCCTTAATTCTAATTCTGCCAATGATAGCTCATAAATAAACTGAACATTATCCAGCAGAGTTAAATCAGAGTCTTTTGAATAACTAAGATCATAAGCCCAAAACTGGCTGATGTCTTCGGCTTTTTCTAACATTATTTCACCTTTGCGATTAGTAATCATTTGTGCTGCCTCTTTGGGCTTAATTATCACTTATTTAAGGTGGGATTGTAAATCTTTTTATTTACACATAACGAGTCTGTAGAAAAAGCCCGATTTCGGCTATTTTCTAACTCGTAAGTATTTGATTTTATTGATCGCATATTTACTAAAAATGACTTTTCCTACAGACTCAACGTCCAAGCTCACCGGCGGCAATGGAGCGCAGCGGAATTGCCGAACGATGAAGCGCCTTTTACGCTGCGGTTCTTCTTGTTCACTTTGGCTTGTCACTCTCCGTTTCTGCCTCGCCGGCCATCATCGGGTGCGCGAGAAGATCGGCGGGGAGTTCGTCGAGAAGTTCTGCCGTGCGGAAGGTCAACGTAACAGACCCGGTTGTCTGGCGTTGCGTCCAGTATTCGCCTTCAAGTTTGCGGACAGGGTTCCCGATGATGTTGAAAAGTATCGTGCCGTCATGGGGTGTGCTTCTATCTCGGAGGGCGGCCTTCGGTTTGCTCGTGTACGAGTAGCAGAGCCGCCGGATTTGGGCGTCCTTGTCAATGCAGAATCCTTCAAGGTAACTGTGGCTTTCCATTTCACCGGTGCGCATGACACAACTCATGCGCCCGAAGCTCTGTTTGATCGTCAACATCGTGGGGATGGGTCCGGATGTCTTGCCTTCGGCGTCTTTCCAGTTCGTTTGAATGTGGCCTTGCCATGTGCCGTTCAGGTCGGGAAACGGAATAAGCCAGCTTTGAAGACGCTTCCAGCGCCAGAGCCATTTCATGAAGATGCCGACAAGAAGCAGGTCGGCGGTAACTACCTTCGGGATGGGCCGCATGAAGTCGAAAAAGCTCTGCATGTTCAACCCGCTGGCCGTGGCAATGCCGAACCAGACCAGGCCGGAGAACACCAGGAGGATGAAGAGAAACGGCTTGAGGTTCAGATTCTTCATGCCTGCCCCCGAGTCCAGCATGATTCCATGCGGTGACCGTGAATGCGTTCGCTTGCTCGTAGGTCCACTTCTGGGTGGGCCGAAACAGGTACTTTAGTTCGCTGACTTCGCCCCATTCCGGGCAGAGCTCCTCCGTTTTCGTGTTCTCATACAGGAAGACAAGCGCCCCCTTCACGTCGGCAGTGTAGGTGCTGTTCTGGAATCGGTCGTTGGGGACATTCCACACAAGGCATTCAATAAGAAAGCCCAGTATGTCCCCAGCACGCACACCTTGTTCTGTCATCTGGTTCGACAGGGCCTTCAGAACCCGCACAATCGACTTGAACCGCGTCCCCGTATCCGTGTTCTTCTGGCATCCGTTCGTGTAGTGCTGTTCGGGCCAATTGATTACGCGGTTGCTCTCTCTATCGGTCCGAAGTTCAACGCCTTCAAGGTAGGTCCCGTTTGCCTGATAGCGCCGATGCTCGAAGAAAGCGGCAATGTCGGCTTCAACGTGGTAGCTCGTTTCGTGAACGTCGAATGCCTTGTTGCCGCGCGTCACGGCGGCGCGCCCGAAGTAGGCAACGAGGACCGCTTCAACTTCGTTCTTGAATTGGTCGTAGTTGTACGTTGCCGGACCGATCCTGAACGTTTCGCGGGTCGTGCCTTCTGGGAGGTCAAAGAAGAAGGTGTCTGTGCAAAGGATTCCGATGTCAACGCCACTGTCTTTCCGGACGTTCGTATTGTTCCGGTAAGAGCCTTGGGCGAACACTGATATGCCACGGGCGCGGAGCTTGTCACTTGCCTTGATGGCACTACGAATTGCGGATACGGCATTGTCGCAGCGGTCTTGCTCCGTTTTCCCTGGTGGCTTCGCCCATTCCCTGAATTGTGCTTCCCAGTCTTGCGGCACTATTGCCCTCCTATTGCATTTGCTTCATTGAAGCGAACAATTATTGAACTACAGGCTGTAATTTCTTAAAATCCTATACTTGATGGTCGATTTTGTCAAACATATTATCGGAAGAAATAGTTTGTTTGAATATTCATGTAATATTGCATATAATGAAGCCCTCTCATTGATTATTGTTGGATAATGACAGACAGAGAGGAACCCTGTGGGCATCACTCAAGACTTAGTGAAGTATTGTAGTGAATTGGAGTATCGTCAACTTCCTGATGAGGTGGTTGATCGAGCGAAGTATTTTTTTCTTGACTTCATTGGCGTGGCTTGTCGTGGCTCCAAGGA
>JAGXSW010000139.1 GCA_018333715.1 Syntrophaceae bacterium
AAGATTAATAAGGAATGCAGGAAAGCATGAAGAAGGCATTTTGAGTTCTCCTGGATTCCTGACTTCCTTATTACGGGTAAGATTTCGATCCCGGTCTTGAAATCTCTTACGTCTGTTTCAATCACCCCCGGAAATTGACCTATTTATACCAAAAATTTGATTTTATAGCAATTTCAAGATGAGGGGGGGGGGAAAATAAGGAAAGAGAAAGGGAGAAGGGAGGAAGAATAAGGGGGAGGGGGAGAATAAAAGAGGGCGGGAGTGGTGTAATCTTGGCCGGGCTGACCGGAGGGGTCGCGGAATAATTCCTTTGTTTCCTTGCTTGTGCGTTGTTTACGTGCCATAGGTTGTTTCCTAATGGTGGAATCGCTTCGCCCTGAACATCATGCGGTGCAGGGCTTCGCTTAATCCACCCTACGTTTCTCTTATGCTATTTCGCGGTTATGCATCCCACGGATAGACACAGCACTGGTCCTTCAGCTTGCCATTTAGGCCCACAACCCTGTAGTTGTCTATGCCATAGTGCTCATTGAAGTATCGGATAGCCGTTGGATTAAATTGCTCGTAATTGAGCTTCACCTCGATGGGGATGAAAACGTCTTTCATTTTCAGTATAAAATCGATTTCCTTCCTGTCCTTCGTTCGCCAAAAAAAGACACTTTCTCTGCCGTATTTCTTCACCAATTCCGCAAACACACCAGTCTCAAACGCCTGGCCGATAATTTCTCTTTGTAAACCTTTCAACCAGAGCATCTGCATGAGTCCTGAATCGTAGAAGTATATCTTGGGGTTCTTAAAGAGTTCTGAACGGATGTTCCTGCTGAAAGGTCTTACTAACTTCAGGATATAAGTGTTTTCCAAAATGAAGAGATATCTCTCTATTGTCTGAATCGCAATCCGAGTGGTGTTGGACAGCTCCCTCATGTTGAGTAACTGGCCACTCTGGCTGGCCAGGGCCTCAAGTAACTTATTAAACTTGTCAATGTCCTTTACGTTGGCGAGGTCTCTGATATCCTTTTTCACGTAAGTATCGATAATTTGCTGCAAGTATTTCTCCTTTTTATCCACCTCAGGTGTCAGGACAATCTTGGGATAACCGCCATAAAGGACGTATCCTTTGAACTTAGCCCTGAGTTCATCGGTCTTCTTTCCTGTGTATACTTTGCCATCCTCAAAATGAAATTGGTTGAAGAGAAGGAATTCCCTGAACGAGAGGGTAAAAATCTCAAAATTTATTGTTCTGCCGACAAGAGCGTCTTTGAACTTCGTTTTTATGGCAAAACTTGATGAGCCTGAAACGATAAGTTTTATATGCTTATGGTGGTCTGCCACCAATTTCAAGAAAGAGGATGGATCGGCAAGGTACTGGATTTCATCGACCAGAACAAAACATTTCCTTTTTTTACTGTGGGATGTGACCCCTTCTTCTTCAAGGTGTTTTAAAAAGGCGTCAACCCCTGCATCAAGAATTCTTACATAACGGGAATCTTCGAGGTCAATAAAATAGGTGGTCTCCCCCCGTTCTTTCAACTGATCTTGGAGGTAACGAAGGATGCAAGTCTTACCAACCTGACGCGCCCCGTGTAGAACAATAACATCATCGCTGTCGATGAACTTATTGATCTCATCCATGGCAGTTCTTTTGAAAATTTTTTCCATTGCCCACCAGGTTTCGTTTCTTTATCATGATAAGTTGAACTTAAAATAAAGTCAAGTTGTATTTAGGTTTATTGGAAAGGACTTCATGATCTACTCCAGGACGATTCTTACTTTGTTCGGTTCTTTCCCTTTCGTTAGCGCAAGAGGTTGAAGCAGTCACTGTTCTCGCGCCTTTCCTTATTCCCCCTCGTGCAATCTCCCATTTCCAATGCTTCTATGGAGTTACAACCCTTCATTTGCGAGCCATGGGAAGATAACTTTTCTTTTTGATCTAAAGCACTTAGAAAAAATGTCAATCCCCCTCCCTAAGTTGCCCTATTTATACCAAAAATTTAATTTTATAGCAATTTCAAGATGAGGAAGGATTTACAGTCGGCTCAGGCATTGGAATCCTTGCTTTACGAACCTATCATAGATACAGACCTCCCCCAAGGAGTGTCCTATGTATTTGAAAGGGTAGGGAGGTGGGCTTTGGTCATTAAGTTGTAATTCATCAGTTACGGAATGACTTCACCTCCAAAGGGTCGGAAGGTTCTCCTTCCAAAACCTTGTAAAGAGGTCTTTAATGTAATGCTTACCGACCTGTTTGCCCATTGGATCAAAATTTTTGTTAATGAACCGATGGAGTTCAACCTGGAAAGGTTTTGCTTCAAGGTTTTTTCCAGAAGAACATCCCGACCCTTTGACTGAATGGTTACTTTAGGTTTGGTAATCAGGTGGTAAAATGTGATATATTTATGTTAAAAGTTATATTGGCTGTTGCCCAAACCAGCCGTTTGCCCTTCGACAGGCTCAGGGCGAACGGTGACATATTGAAATCAAGCAACTTTTCCGTTTTTTACAAGGATTGAAGATTCGTGGAGGAGAATAATCCTGATTCAAAATATATGAGGATAGCTCTTGAAGAGGCGAGGAAGGCAGGTCAGGCTGAAGAGGTTCCCGTGGGAGCCATTTTGGTAAAAGAGGGTGAGGTTCTTTCAAGAGATCACAACCGATGCATCGAACTGAATGATCCCACCGCCCATGCGGAGATCCTGGTCCTCAGAAAAGCAGGAGAGATTTTGAAAAACTACCGTTTGAATGATACGGTGATGTATGTGACGGCTGAACCCTGTCCAATGTGCGCCTCTGCAATGGTTCACAGCAGAATTTCAAGGCTGGTTTTTGGAACAGCGGAGCCAAAATTCGGAGCGGTGGAAACGAGATTTAAATTGTTGCAAGATAATAGTCTTAACCACAAAGTGGAGGTTGAGAAAGGAGTTCTTGAAAAAGAGTGTGCCGAGATTTTAAAGGGCTTTTTTAGAGCACGAAGAACGAATAGCGATAAAGTTCGGAGCAGGGAGCATGAAAGGTAAAAGGGTATAGGGTGTTGGGTGTAGAGCTAAAAGTGAAAAGCTAAAAGTTTAAAGTATCTTGCTTCGCAAGATCCAGGAGAGGTTGCCGAGTTGGCTTAAGGCGCCGCTCTCGAAAAGCGGTGGGCGAAAGCCCCGTGGGTTCAAATCCCACCCTCTCCGCCAGAAAAATTTGTTTCACAAATTTTTACTTTTAGCTTTTAACCTTTGACTTTTTGCCTTTAACCCATAAACTTTAAACCTTTAGCCATTAACCAATTACTTAAAGAGCTTGAAAGTGAAAGAAGTCAGATTTCGTTTTAAAAACTTTAAAGTCTATCAGGATGCGAAGAAGTTCTGTAAATATTGTCGGGGAATCGTCGAAAAGTATATTGAACCCAAAGACAAGGATTTAGCTTCGCAAATCAGAAGGGCACTCCATTCCCTTGTCCTTAATATTGCAGAAGGGTCCGCCGACAATTCCGATATCGAATTTGCGAGGTTTTTGGGGATTTCAATTCGCTCGACCTATGAAACGGTTGCAGGATTTGATCTGGCTCTACTTTATGAGTTAATTAGTGAGGAAATCGATGAGAAAATTGAGGCAGATGGACACGAACTCGTCAAACAACTGAGCGCATTTCGAAATTCATTAAAATCGAATTAGCATCTTCGTCGGTTATATAGTTTTATGTTAATTGTTAAAGGTATTTTGCGAAGCAAGATTAGGTTGGGTTAGTAATTTGTTTGGCTAAGAGTAACAAGTTACAAGTTTGTTTTAAAGGTATTTTGCGGAGCAAGATTAGGTTGGGTTAATAATTTGTCTGGTTAAGAGCAACAAGTTACAAGTTTGTTTTAAAGGTATTTTGCGGAGCAAGATTAGGTTGGGTTAATAATTTGTCTGGTTAAGAGCAACAAGTTACAAGTTTGTTTTAAAGGTATTTTGCGGAGCAAGATTAGGTTGGGTTAATAATTTGTCTG
>JAGXSW010000140.1 GCA_018333715.1 Syntrophaceae bacterium
GCGGGAGGGGATGAAGGGGAGGGGGGACCAATCGGTCTCTGTTTTGTCCACCCCCACCCGCACCCTCCCCCGTCGAAGGGGGAGGGAATTACGTAGAAAATAAAGGTCAAGGGTCAAAAGGTAAAGGTTAAGATGCCCGTTTAGTCAAGGTGTTACGTGTATCGTCTTAAATTCTTACCCTTACCCTTTGACGCTAAACGATACGGGCCTCCTAACCCTAACCGTGACCTACGCAATTTTCATGTTTTGTGGAAGGCCAGGTGGCCATGAAAAATTATTTAGAAAATTTCAAATATCTTTGGCTAGTATTCTAATCTCCCTCACCCTTCAATCGTTCTGGAACCCATACCCAACATCCTGCGCCCTCCTGCGTCCCGCCTTGCGAAACTACAGAGGACAGGTAACGCCTGCCCCGCCCGAGGGCGGGGGAGGCAGGGGAGTCAGGGAAGGCGTAAAGGGTATAAAATTTTATTAAAGTTGCCCCACTATATCAAAAAAAGAACGCTACGACAATGGTCATGGAATTTGTGGGAACAGGTTATTGGAATTTCAAGTCTATTGGGACAGGGGAAGATAGGTTTGGGAGGCCAAGGAGGCCTCCCTTATCGATCAGGTGTCTTTCCAGGCGGGTTTTCGCTTTTCCATGAAGGCATTGAGGCCTTCGGTCGCATCGTCCGTCTTCATTAATCGATCGAGATAGATCTTCTCAATGGCTTTGAGTCCCTGATCCATGTCGTCGTTAAGACCTGCAAGCGCGGCTTCCTTTGTCAACTTTAAAACGATTCCGCTTAACTTTTTAAATTTATCAATAAAGCCGTTTACCTCTTCGCTAAGTGAGGCTTCGGGGACGACCTTATTGACCAACCCCAATGTGAGGGCATCCTGAGCTCCGATCGTATCGCCGGTGAGGATTAACTCCATCGCCTTCTTTCGTCCCATGATTCTTGGGAAGATTAGAGCGGCAATGGGCGGGAAGACGCCGACCTGGATTTCAGGCTGTCCGAACTTCGCCTTCTCCGTGGCAATGACCATGTCGCAATAAATCGCCAATTCACAGCCTCCTCCAAGGGCGGCGCCGTTGACCACGCCGACGGAGGGAACCTTGAGAGAATCCATGAGCCTGAACATCTTATGAAAGGTCTCGATCATTTTGGGCCCCAAATCTCCCAAGTGGTCTGCCACCTCCACACCCACGGAAAACGCCTTACCCATCGCCTGAATGACAAGGAGCTTAAGGGCCTTTTCCTTCATCAGGCTCTCAAGATAGGCATTGAACTCTTCCATCATTTCGAGGTTCAGCCAATTAAGGGGAGGACGGTTCAGTGTGACAAAAGCCGCCCCATCCTTCAATTCGGTCTGGATATGTTTGAAAGCCATTGGTCTGCCTCCTTTTACTTTGAATGGCGATGGGTGAATCGGTGCGCCTTCCGCCCTCGGTAAACGAGGGCGCTACTCTAAAAAAACACCCTTTGGGCAGGGAAAGATTTTCCAGCCCAAAGGGTGCAGTCTTACAAATCATGTTTACCTTATTTGCTCTGGGGTTTTCCCAGCACTTCCTCATAGAAAGTCTCGTCCATGAGCTTGCCTTCGGCAATATTCTGGCGGTATTTGATGAAATCGATTGTGTCGGCGCCGGTGATCTTCTTGGTGTTGAAAGCGCCAAATCCAAGGAAAGCCTCACCCATCATGTTGGCCGCCAACCAGTGTCTGTTAATGTTCTTGGACTGATCCCAGAAGAACTTCTTCTTGTTCCGAATGCCGTCGATGGACATGATCAAACAACCCGGGAAGAGATTTGCAAAGGTCCAGGCAATCTTCTCCACCTCTGCATCGAGAAGGGCAAAGTCATATTCATTATTCTTGAGTTTTCCGTTCACCCATTCCCTCGCCTTCTTGAATTCGTCTCCAGTCTTCAACTCTCCATAGACGAGGTCGCCGTCTTTCACATAGGCATCGGTAATGACCTGAGGATTTCGAACCCATTGTCCTTTTTCATCCTTGAGAACGGGAACGCACTTGGAGATGAGACCTTTTCGCCACATCTTATACGCAGTCCATGTCTCGCAGCTAATGCAGCTCCACATGGCATCCTCGATGGAAAGGAAAAAGGGAAGAAAGTCAGAAGCGCCGCCCACCGGAGCGGATCCGTGCCGGGGACCTGCCTGGCCTAATACGGCAAGGTCAGAGGCGACGGTCAGATCGCAGGCGGTGCCAATCTCCTGTCCTCCTGCCACCCTCATGCCATTCACTCTGCAGATAACCGGTTTCTTGCACATGAGGATAGAGTCCACCATGTTATTGAAGAGCTCCATGTATGACCCATACTCCTCTGGCCGCATGCTGTAATATTCTGAATACTCTCTGGTGTTGCCGCCGGTGCAGAAGGAATAAGGGCCTGTTCCTGTAAATACAACGGCCACCACCGATCGGTCGGTGGAGGCATTTTCGAATCCTGCGATGACGCCTTTCACCATTTCCGTCGTATAGGAATTGTACTGGGCCGGGTTATTGAGCCTGATCCAAACATTGAAAAGCCCGGGTACGACATTCCCCTTTGGATCCTTCAAAGGTCTTTTCTCGTAGACCGTGCATGGGGCCTCTGTGCCCCAATGCTCTGATCCATACCGGCTATGGTCCTTCATTTCGTGCTCTCGTGGCATCCATTTTAATGACATAATATCCTCCTTTCTATTTTGTTAATATGTTGTAGTCAATTACAATATCTCTATCATTGACGACAAAGAAGATTGGGATGGTGGAATAATGGAATGATGAGCAAAGAAATTGGTACAATTAAACCCCATCTTCCAACATTCCAGTATTCCATTGTTCCAGTTTTTAAAAATCCGGTGTTAATACAATCCTTTTCTCAGGGGAACCCGCTTTGTGAACCTCATCGAAGACCGATGCAATCTGGCTCATCGGCCGTGTCTCGGTAAAGGGTCCAATGTCGATCTTTTTAGATACGACCATATCGAGCACGATGGGATAATACTCCGGCAGACATCCCCAGGTCCCAAGAAGATCCGCATCAAAAGCCATCAGACGGGACAACATATACTCATTCTTTGCCATCCCGAATCCAACCACAACCAGCTTTCCGGTGAACGAGAGTAACTCCAGGGCCAAGTCCTGTCCTGCCTTGGTTCCGGTCACCTCGAAAATCTTCCAGCCAAAACCCGCCTCCAGACCATTCTTCTTGCAGATCTCCCGGAATTCGTTCCGGATATCCTTGATCTGCTTGTCCTGCGAACTGATCACGAAATCGGCCCCGTAGTTCAAAGCCCTCTGCAGTTTCTGCGGGTTTCTCGCAATGCCTATAACCGCCTTTGCGCCAAGAGCTTTCACTGTTTGAGCCATATAGACACCCACGCCTCCAGTCACACCGAGGATGATCACATTATCTCCCGGCTGGAGATCGGCTCTCTTGGCCGCCTGATACGGCGTGGTTGCCGCATCGGCCACAACCGCTAAATGTTCCAGGGGAATATTGCCCCGGTTTCTCACCTCGCAGAGATCAACGGAGGGAACCGGAATGTAATTCGAAAAACCCCCATACACCCCCAGGCTGTTCCCAGGCATCTTCTGGACCAGACAGCGGTTTCCCCTGCCGGTTTTGCAGAGCAAACATTTACGGCAGGGCATGACCGCCGGAATGATCACCTCTTTGCCCATCCATTTTTCGTCCCCTGCCGCCACCGTTCCACTGATCTCATGTCCCAGGGTGAGAGGCGGTTTCTGGACGGTTGGAACACCATCATAGAAATAGCCGAGGTCCGTATGACAGACTCCACAGCCCGCCACTTTAACCAGGACCTCATCCGCTGCCAATGTGGGGACCGGAATGGAAGTCTTTTCCAGTTTCCCCGGTTTAACCTCACCCGTCTCCTTGTCCTTTGAGGTGGGTTGAACCATCTGCCATGTCTGAATCTTGTCAGGTACTGTTGCCATTTACTTCACCCCCTTTTTATTATTTCGGAATTCGGAATTCGGAATTTCATTCCGCATTCTACAATCCGCAATCCGAAATCGATTAAGTCATTCCCAGTCCGCCATCCACGCAGATGAGCTGGCCGGTGATATAGTTCGACTCTTCCGAGGCCAGGAAGACGAAGGTTGGAGCAACCTCTTCCGGTTCGGCAAATCGACCCAGCAAAATCCTGCCCGTATAAATCTCCATCAATTTGGGATCTGCTTTAACCTTCTCAAACATCTCCGTACCCACATATCCCGGCTGAACGACATTGACCGTAATCCCATGACCCGCCAATTCTCGCGCAGCCGACTTCGTCAGGGCAAGGATTCCTCCCTTTGCCGAACTATAATTGATCTGCCCTTTCGTTCCCCACAACCCTGCTGAAGAAGTCACATTAATGACCTTCCCGTATTTTCTCTCCATCATATATTTTGACGCAGCCTGGATGCATAGGAAAGGTCCTTTGAGCTGGATATCGATCACCTCATTCCACTGATCTTCTGTCATTTTGTAAAGCATATTTGGTTTTGATACCCCTGCATTGTTTACCAGGATGTCGATCTTCCCGAAATGGTCAACGCAGGCGTTAATGATCTTCTCCGCATCAGCCTTGAGGGCCACATTGCCTTTCACCGCGACAGCCTTCCGTCCCATTTTGCCGATCAACGCCACCACTTCCTGGGCGGGCTGGTCCTTTGTGGCATAATTGACAATCACATCCGCCCCTTCCTTTGCGTAGGCAAGGCAGATGGCCCTCCCGATACCTCTTCCTCCGCCTGTAACAACAGCGGCCTTATCTTCCAGTCTTCCCATCGAATCACCCCCATAAATAGAAGTCAATAGTCCAAAGGTCAGGGTAAACCGTAACCTTCACCAGGTCTTAATCGATCTTCAGTTCCAAATTGATCATATCTCCTCCTCTCGTAAACCCCATCTCACGGAAAAACTTGAGGAGGTCCCAATCGTTCCAGTTCACCAATGTATAAATGACGCTGACGCCGATCGCCTTCAGATTTTTAATAAACTCCTGGCTCAATTTTCTCGCCACGCCTTTATGCTGATAGTCCGGGTCCACCCCGATAATACTGAGCCACCCGATCGTATCGGGAACGCCAAATTCCCATCCGCTCACCTCTCCGAGCACAAAACCGATCACCTTTCCTTCATATTCAGCCACCAGAGAGGAAAAAGGATACTGCGGGTTTTCGGGGACAATCTTTTTCCAGTAATCCGGCCTCGACTTTCCAATAACCCTTAGATCGATCTCAACAATCGCATCTAAATCCCCAACAGTTATCGGCCGTATATTCAACCCGGACAGGAATTCCATATCCATTCTTTAGGTGACAACGTTCAGGACATCGTTTACTCAATTAGCATTCAGGACATCGTTTACAAACGCTCTTTGACAATCGAATAGCCACAGCCCGTTATATCATGAACACCCAATTCATATTTAAGGAGGTGTTCATGAAAAAGAAGATGAAACAACGGGCATCAGCAGTGCAAAGGTATCTCGCCGGAGAAAACCCAGAGATTATCTGTGCCTCACTG
>JAGXSW010000141.1 GCA_018333715.1 Syntrophaceae bacterium
TCGATCTCCATGATCATATCGGCCAGCTTAAACTGTATGGCCTGAAATTTACTGATCGTTTTGCCAAATTGCTCCCTCTCCTTGGCGTAAGACAGCGAGACGTCGAAGATGGCCTGAGCCAGGCCCACGGAATGGGCGCCGAAGCCGATGCGACTGGTCTGAAGGGCCATCATAAATTGATTATATCCCTTTTCTGGATTGCCAAGGATGTTCTCCTTGGGGACCCGGCAGTCGTCAAAGATCAGCTCCCTGGTTTCGGATGCCTTCCACCCAATCTTCTTATACTTTTCTCCGAAATTATACCCCCCCACACCGGTGGGAACGATGATATTGGAGATCCTCCTTCTCGTTCCCGATCCTTCCCCAGTCACGGCGGCGATGATCACCAGGCTGTTGTGTTTTAATCCGGCATTGGTGATAAACTGTTTCGTCCCATTGATCACCCATTCCTCCCCGTCCGGAACAGCTTTTGTCTGAATGGCGTTTGCATCGGATCCGGCCTGGGCTTCGGTCAAGCCGAAAGCCCCGATATTCTCTCCTGTGGCCAATGGGGTCAGCCATTTCTCCTTCTGTTCCTTCGTTCCAAAGGCGTTGATGAGATTCATGGGAAGAGTCACGGAGTCCAAAAGAGAGACGCCCAGGGAGGCATCTCCCCGGCTGATCTCCTCAATGGCGATCATCATGGAAACCCAGTCCATTTCTCCCCCGCCGTATTCTTCCGGAATGGGAATGCCGACAATCCCCAGGTCCCCCAACTTCTTCCAGACCTCATAGGGAAAATGGCCGGTCTCATCCATCTCTTCAGCGATGGGAGCGATCTCGTTTTTAACAAAGTTCTTACATAAATCCCTGATCATCTGCTGTTCGGTCGAGAGTGTGAAATCCATTTTTTCTCCTTATTTTTTTCCTATTCGCGTTCTTGCCAGATCCCAGCAGTAATCATAGAGGGGGAACCTTTTGCTGGAAGCAATGATCTCTCCATCCTCAACATCAATCTCCTCCACGGCTTGATCCCAGGAGATAGGCTTCGACTGGGGAACAATCCCCTTCCGCTGTGCAGGTTGTTCTAATTTTCACATATCTTTGCTTCATATAACCGCACTATAATGCTCCTGTCAAGAGGAAAAGTGCTCTCCTTTCTGTACCGTTTTTTTTTTTCGCAGTTTCCGTGTTTCCAAAGAAAGTTTGGAGATTAGTCTACCTTAAAAGCTATTGATTTTAGATGAAAGAGAGAATAACTGAGAAAATCAGGGGCGGCTGTTAGATGCCCGCCGGGGTGATTCGTGAATCAGAATATGATGCGTATTCCAGTGATTCCAGATGAGAATCGTCCCAAGTTTTCGCAAGTTTTTCTTAAATCAGAGAGATGGGTTTTTCCTATTGACCCATAATGGGTTTTATGGTATATTGGAATCAAATCAGGAGGTGATATCGATGCGAGGCAATATCTTAAAAGTTAAGAACGAATTTAAAGAGGTTGACACGAGAACGATTGACGATCGAAACAGGCTGACGCTTGGAGAACTCATGAAGGGATCCAAAAGAGTCCGCTTATACAAGAATGACGCTGGAGAACTGCTCTTACAGCCTGTAGTTGAAATTCCCGCCTCCGAAGCATGGCTTTTCCGGAATGAACAAGCGATGGAAAACGTCAAAGCAGGGTTAAAAGATGCATCCGAAGGTAAAATATCAAAATTGAATCCTAAAGATCTTTAGAGGGGCAATTGTTCGACATCTATCTAACCGATGCGGCTAAAAATCAGTTGGAGAGGCTGAAAAAGGACAAGGGCCTTGAAAAAAGGTATCATGCCGTTAAAAAGGCTATCCATTTTCTTTCAGAGAATCCGAGACACAAGAGCCTTCAAACTCACGAATTTACCAGTCTCATAGGACCAAAGGGAGAAAAAATCTTCGAAGCCTATGCGGAGCAATCCACTCCTGCCGCTTACAGAATATTCTGGTACTATGGTCCGGACAAAAAACAGATTACGATTATTGCCATCACCCCGCATCCCTAGAAACATAGGGTTTGTCCCTGACATGGGACAAAAATGGAGAGACCAATAAAATAGTTTGTATCAAATTGTTAATGAATCAGAATATAAGAACCGTCCCCAATCTTTTGAAAAAAGCGCTCCAGCGGATGACTTACAGCCACCGCTGACTTAAGTCGTCCTGCAATAGGAAACAAAATTGAGGTCACCCATAGATTGCCCTAAACACTACCAGCAGGTATGGCGACTTTTTCAACATGGAAACTTATGTTTGACATAGAAATTTGAGAGGTGTATTCTCTGAACCAGGAAGTGCCGAACACAGGGAGATATCGAACAAAAATCGAAGAAATTCGAGACATCCGAAGATGTGATCCTGTCGCATTCCCTCCCCCCCCGCTATTTATTTCCCTTACTTGCTAAATATCTCTGAACAAAATCTTTTGGTTTCAAGATTTGGATTCCTTGGAATTCAGATAGCTTTAGTAAGTGCTTATCTCCACTAATGATGTATGAAGCATTTCCTGCTACAGCAGCTTCCAAAAATTTATCGTCAGAAGGATCATCGGGTATGACAGCAGGAAGAGTTGGAGCAAGGACAATTTCAGCCTGGATGGTCAATAAATCCAGAAATGGTTTTAGATCAACGTCCCGAAATTGTAAAGCCAACTCAGCTCCAATGCGTTGGTGTTCATCCAAAATGGACGGGGACACCAGGAGTTGAACGCTACCATCCCGCCAGGCTTTAACAATCTGATAAGGAGGACCGGTAAAGAATATCCCTGAAATGAAAACGTTTGTGTCCAGGATAATTCTCATTTGCGGGTTCTGACCTTAGCGACGGCAGCCTCCACATCGGACCTCTTTAACCCTGATTTACGCGCTTGTTGCCTGGCCTGCGCAATCAAATTGTCAAACTCTTTCATTGACGGTGTAGAGATGGCCTTAAGAATCACCACATCTCGATCACCGACGACGACAAACTGAGCCCCAGCTTGGAGGCCCAACCGATCACGGATTTCCTCCGGGATAACGACTTGCCCCTTCGAAGACATTCGAGTTGTTGTGAGTGTTGACATAGAACACCTCCTTTCTTACTGGTAAGATTATAGAGGATTTCTCTGAGATGATCAAGTAGGTTTTAAAATCCACCTCTTTGTCCTCTCAAAATGAAGATTTGAAAGATTTAACCTCATTTTTGTCACGTCTTGGTGGCGTGTCTACACTTTTTACGTGCCGGTGGGAACTCGGTCGGCCAGATTGGGATTGGTGTCCGAAAGTCGGAAGAATGCGGTTATTGCAGATCGCTTTTGTCAGTCAATGGGGTTAATTCTTCATCGTTGATAAGCCATATAAGAATATGCCAAATCCCTGAAATGGCAAGACCGCTTCAAGGAGAACGGGGGTCTTCGTTAGATGGGTATGGAGTTATTTTATCGAGCAGGAGGATTAAGAGGGTGGGAGGTAGGAGAGCTTTTGCGGGTGGGTGACAGACCGGTGAGTCAAGAGCTGAGGAGGTTAAGGAATCGGCTGAGCAATGATCGAAATGCTCACGATTTATTCAAACGGCTTTTTGAAAAATGTAACGATTGAAGAATTGAAGTGACCCCAATGCAACTCACGATAAAAAGGTTGTTACCCGGGCGAATATAGTGATGTATTGGAAGTGTAACTAAAACGAGGCCCCTAACTTATACGCTCTGTCCAATTCTCTTCGATTCTCTTTAATTTCTCCTTTCTCGTACGCTTTAACCAGGATTTTTCCTATAAATTTCATTCCCAGATAATCGAACGACAATCGGAGCATTTGGATGAGAGGTCTACATACTCTCGGTCCTTCTGCTGCTGGCGTCACAAGAACCCATCTCTTGCCTTTTAATTTTCCATTGGCAACGAATGGCCTCATCCTATCGATAAGGAGTTTCATCTTTCCGGTAGGGCCGTAAAAATAATTCGGTGTGCCAAAGATGATTAAATCTGCATCATCCATTTTGGGGTATATCTGTTTCATCCCGTCTTTTATGGGGCAAACAAATTTACCCTTCTTACAGGCACGACAGTCAATGCAAGGGAATATTTTATAGTCATATAGGTAAAGCTTCTCGCTTGTGTGTCCCACTTTTTTGCTACCCTTGAGAATTTCATCGACTAATATGTCAGTGTTGCTTCCTTTTCTGGGACTTCCGATCAGTGCAAGGATTTTCATGAGGATTGCTCCTTCAAGGTATTATTATAGTAGATGTTGTTCATGATGGGTACTGAAAAAAAATTATTGTTTCTTTCACCAAGTCATTACTGGGGACCATATTCAAGAATCGAAGATTACGAGTTGGAAGAGTTAACGCCACGGCTCACCGGCTGGCGGAAGCGCGCC
>JAGXSW010000142.1 GCA_018333715.1 Syntrophaceae bacterium
TTTAGGAATCTCTTTATTAGGAACCCAGGAAACCATGAATAAAGAATTTGGGTTTTAGACCTGCGGCAGGGAATTTTTCCTGCCTTCCTGGCTTCCTTATTAGGAATTGGATCTTGCTTGTCAGAAAGGCGGTGATAATGAAACCATCCTTCTCAAATTCACGATAAACGACGGCAAGATACTTTCCGGGTGAAGTCTCGCGTAATGCAAGAAGCTCTTCAGCGCTCCCGACTAAATTTCTTAAGGGCCTATAACTCACTCCAATCAAGTCTCACAGGGTGCGGCCGGGGACGCCGATGTGGCGGGCGATGATGATTCATTTTTGCGTAAAAATTTTTACTCCCTTAGTGAGAATACCATTCTTTCTGCCTTTTTTAGTTTAAAAACCTTTTCCTGTTGGTCGTACACAATCCCATGTTCTTGGGCCTTCTGGAGGATCATCCCGAATATTTTCTCTATTTCCGCCCGATCATAGACGAAGCAGGCATCCTTTACAAGGTTTAGAGTCTGCCATGTGGGTATTTTTTTCAGGTTATCGATGTCATAGACGAGGACAGTGACATCCTTTCCAAACTTGGGTATCAATTCGCTAAAGGTATTATAGAGTTCATCTTGCTCTCTGAGCGGAATTTCCTTTTCGGTGATGACGAAAATATCAATATCACTCCGTTCATCGAAGTCCAATCTTGTCAATGAGCCGAAGAGCCCTACGGCTAATATCTCTTTCTTTGCTAACCTCATGGCAATCCGTCTAACTTCGTCCTTAACCTTTTCGATGTCCATACTCATCCCTTAAAAGAACGTGTCCATGTCCGTAATCCTTAAGCTCTCTCACCCCCCAGATTACTTGAAGAATTCCTCTATAAATCCCGAGGCCTTATCCACAGATTTGCTCGCTTTATTGATCAATTCGATAGCCAACTCTTCTGTACAGAGTTCCGATGGGCTCGTCCAAAGACCATTTTTAAGCCCTCCGTAGGTTGAGCGCCCATGCCAGGGGAGAGGTGCAACCTTGTTGATTCTTCTTTTGTATCCATGTCCTCTTTCTAAATCTTGTTTCCCCCACATTTTGCCATAAAGGCTCTTCAATTAGCAAGCAAATGTATCCCCAATGTCCATATACTTCCAGGTTTCCCTGATATCCTCACAGATAATCCTCATACTGGAAGAGAAAATGGGGATTATTCGTTTTCACAGGGCTCTTCCGGGGACTCCGATGTGCCTCGCAATTACAATTCGCTGAACTTCTGAAGTTCCCTCGCCGATGTCGAGGAGCTTCTGGTTTCGGTAATGGCGCTCGACGGCATATTCCTTCATCAGACCATATCCGCCATGGAGCTGGACGGCCTGGTTGGCCACACGGTGATACATCTCTGAACAGAACATTTTGGCCATCGCCGATTCTTTCGAGAAAGATCGGTGTTGTTCACACAACCAGCAGGCTTTATAAAGCAGCAGCCTTGCCAATTCAATCTCGGTGGCCATGTCCGCCAGTTTAAAAGCATTCACTTGGAACGTGGCGATCGGTCTTCCAAATTGCTCCCGTTCGCTCGCATATTTGAGCGCCAATTCAAAAGCGCCCTGAGCGCCTCCTAAGCCCATGGCAGCGATGCTGAGCCTTCCTCCATCGAGGGTAGCAAGCATTTGATGAAACCCATCTCCCCGCCGTCCAAGAAGATTCTCCCTGGGGACTTTACAGTCCGTGAAGTAGAGTTCGCCGGTATTGGATGCCCTCCAGACCATTTTTCCATGCATGGCCTTCGTTGTGAAACCGGGGGTGCCATTTGGAACCAGGATGCAGGAGATCTCATTCTTCCCATCATTCCTTTTACCTGTGACTGCTTGAACCACACAGACCCTGCTCATATCGGTGGTGGAATTGGTGATGAAGATTTTGGACCCGTTGATCACCCAGTGGTCTCCTTCCAAAACTGCGTTTGTTTTGGAGGCTCCCGCATCCGAACCCGCATTCGGTTCGGTCAGGCCGAAAGAGGAAAGGGCCTTTCCCGCACAGAGATCAGGAAGCCATTTTTGTTTCTGCTCCTCATTCCCGTAATAATAAATGGGAGAGATGCCAAGAGAGTTTCCAGCCGCGAGGGTCGCCGCCTGGGAGCCATCGATACGTGCAATCTCTTCCACAGAAATAATATAACCGACATAGCCTACATTGCTTCCGCCATATTCTTCAGGGACAAAGGGGCCGAACAGTCCGAGTTCACCCATTCGTTTGGTCAAATGGTAGGAGAATTCCTCTTTATCATCGAGTTCCTGAGCGACGGGGGCGATCTCTTTTTCGGCGAAATTGCGAACCATCTTACGGAGCATCTGTTGTTCTTCAGTTAAGTCAAAATCGAGCGGCATTTTTCACCTCCCGCATTCCCACCTCTCATACCCTCCCCCTTGATGGGGGAGGGTGAGGGTGGGGGTGTAAATTCATTTCCCCCTCCCCTTTATCCCCTCCCACAAGGGGAGGGGAGATAAGGTGGGATTGCTATTTTGTTGGTTTAAAATACTTAATATCCAGAATGCTTCCCTCGCGGTCCTTTTTAGCTTTAAAGACCGCCTCCACAGGCATTCCGATATAGACCTTCTTAAAATCGACCTCGCCAAGCCAGTGGACAAGCCCTCCATCGGTTCCGTCAATCCGGATTACGGCAACCAGGGATGGAGCCTCTTTTTTCATGCCGTCGAAAGTTTCGTAGCATTGAGTAAAGGTGTGAACGGTTCCCTTTGTTCCCACTTCGACGTAGCTATCTTCCAATCGGGCAAAACATTTCTCGCAGTAGGTCCGGGGTGGGACATAGATGATGTTGCAGACATCACATTTTGCGCCGAAGATCTTACCGTTCATGATCTCACGGAAGAACTTTTCTCCGGCCCTTCCCACGGTATAGATATAGTTCATCGGGATCTGGCCTTCCCAGTAACCGATGTCCGTCGTCTTCTGAAATCGCTCGATCAATGCCATATTTTCACCTCCATTCCCCCCACCCTCTCCCTCCCCCTCAGAGGGGGGAGGGTAGGGGAGGGGGTGTCATTATTTAATGGGTTTAAAATACTTAATATCCGTAATCGATCCGGTTCTCTCCTCGGGCGGTTTCCAGACCGCCTTCACCTTCATGCCCCGATGAATCTTCCAGGGGTCCACTTCGCCGAGATGATGGAGAATGCCCATTCCTTTTGAGGCTCCATCAATTTCTATGATGCTCAGGGTAATAGGCCGGACACCTCCCTTAATATCGAGGCGCTTTGCCTTCCAGTCTACATGGCCTATGATCCAGGTGTTCACAATGCCCGTATCTTTGACATAGACCCATTCACCTGTTGGGACCCAGCAAAGCTCGCAGAACATCCTGGGTGGAATCATGATACGATGACATTTATCACATTTTTTGCCAATGATTTTGCCGTTTTTTAGTTCTGCGAGATACCTACCGATAGCAGGGCCATTGTCCCAGGCATATTTTAACTTGGGCTCCCATTTCACAGAGAGGACTTTTCCTTCTAATATCTCCTCGGCGCTCAGTTTTGTCGCCGAATTAGCTACCATCTTTTCTGTAAGCTCCATATCTTCACCTCCTTTTAGAGATTTCTGAAAAGGTCCAGAAATCTCTGATTACATAGATTATGAAACGATTACACAGATACGAAATGCATTTTTTTAAATCTGTGTAATCAAGAGAACATAACGGAGTTTCTCAGAGATCTCTTTAGCTTCTCAATACGACCACGGTTCCAACCTGCATTAAGTCTCCCCAGGCATTGGCAACGCCACAGGTAGGGTTGCCGGGGACCTGTCTTTTTCCAGCCGTTCCTTTTAACTGGAGATAGAGCTCTATGACCTTCATCAAGCCTGCAGCCGCGATGGGATTGCCAACCCCCAGAAGCCCTCCTGATGGAGAGCAGGGTAAGTTTCCATCCCTGTTGAAGTGTCCATCCACCAGCATCTGGACGGACTTTCCTCTTGGAGCGAGCAATAATCCTTCAATGTGATGGAGTTCTTTGTAGGTAAAGGGATCATAGGGTTCAGCGATATGAATCTCCTTAGAGGGTTCTTTGATCCCTGCCATTTTGTAAGCCTGACGGGCTGCCACTTCAAGATAATCCGGATAGTAGAGATCTCGGGTACACCAGTAAGCCGTATCGAGGCACCAACCCACACCGTCAAGCCAGATTGGCTTCTCAGTCACCCGGCGGGCGACGTGTTCAGCCGCCAATATCATGCAAGCCGCGCCATCGCTTGTAGGACTGATGTCAAGTCGATTGACCGGGTAGGCCATGATCTCCGAATTGAGTACATCCTCAACGGTCACTTCACCCGGCAACTGCGCACACGGATGATCCAATGCATTCTTCTTATTCTTAACGGCCACCAGGGCGATATCCTCTTTCCGATAGCCATGGGTGGTCATAAAACGGTTCATCTCGATGGCGAAGATGTAGATCAATGTGGGGTACAGAGCCTGTTCCGTGGTGTGATCAAAAATCGTGATAAATGCTCCTGCCGGATGGGGATAGGCACAGGACATCTTCTCCTCTGCTACGACCAGACAGGTGTCGAACATTCCCGAGGCCACCATGAACCATCCGTGAGCTGGTGAGAGAACGCCTGTTCCACCTCCAACAAAATGTCTCATCACCGGTTTTCGAAAGGCGCCCGAACCATCGGAAAGATATTCGCCTTTCATATGAACGCCATCAAAAGCATCCGGCGCGCTACCAATTGTGACGCAATCAATATCTGACAGTTTCATCTCACAGGAGTCCAGAGCCATTTTTGTGGCCTCATAGGCCAGCTCTTTGGATGTCTCCTGAGCGTTTCGATAAAATTTAGTCATACCTGCTCCAACAATGGCAACTCTTCTCATCTTTTCACCTCCTCCTTAATTGCTCAGAATGGCAACCGTTCCGGTTGTCGTAGGGACGCCCCTCCAGCTCTGGGCCAGCCCTGTAGTTACATTTTTGAGTTGATTCTTGCCTGTCTCTCCCCGTAACTGACGGACCACTTCAAGAACGGTATGTCCGCCGTTGAGTTCAAAGAGGTTTCCAACTCCGAGACAGCCTCCTGAAGGATTGACAGGGAATTCACCACCGATTTCCGTTCCTCCGATTTCGGTTAAAGGACCAGCCTCCCCTTTTTTGCAAATTCTCATGGCTTCAAGGTGCTGAAGTTCCTTATAGGAAAATTCATCGTTAATTTCTGCAAAGTTAATCTCCTTCCTGGGATAGCGGATCCCGGCCATTTTATAAGCCATGTCCGCAGCCATTTGAGCATAGATGGCTTCGCCCCAGTTCCTGGTCTCGAGGCCCGGAGTATCCGAACACCATCCGATTCCCCTGATCCAGATGGGTTTTTTAGAGAGGGCTTTTGCTGTTTCCTCTTCAGCCAGAACCATCACCACGGCCCCATCAGAGTGGGGACTGATGTCCATCTGAGTCAGAGGATAAGAGACAACCTCTGAATTGAGCACATAGTCTAAATCAATGAGAACCCCATGGGCTGCCAAATCATTGGTTAACGCATTCCTTTTATTTTTCACCACGACCTTTGCGATCTGTTCCCGGGTCGTGCCGGTCTCATACATATACCTGGCCATTTCCATTCCGGCCACAGCATGGGGGCTTTCTTTTAAAGGCCGGTTGTAAATGGGGTCCATTGCAAAGGTGACCATATCCGATAGGGTCAGCATATTGGATGCTTTGGACAATCCCTGAACCACCATGATGTTTCCTATTCCCGAGAGGATCATCATATAGGCGGAAGCCAGGGAATGGATGACATCTCCGGTGATCGAATAGATAGGCTTTAACACCGCCCCCAACTGATCAGGACAATATTCATCAGCAATGCTGTAGCCCTCAAGAAAGTCTTCAGAAGTGGCCACAAAGGCATCGACGTCTTTGGGTTCAATGCCGGCCTCAAGATAGGCTTTTGTAGCCGCTTCATAGGTCAATTCCCGATAGGAGACATCAGGAGTCGTTGCCCGAAATCCTGTTGTTCCTATCCCGACAATTGCAACACGTTTTGACATATTAGGTTTCCCTCCTTTCTTAACTCGTGATTCGTGAATCGTGAATAGTGACTCTACGATCTGAAATTAAAAAGCCTTCACCCCCCTTCTTTTTCAAATTCGGATTTCGGAATGCGGAATCATTAGTCGCATAGTCGATTAGTCTGTTAGTCAGATAGCAAAAGACTATAAGACTATTTGACTATAAGACCAATAGACTATGATTTATTTTCTGGGTCTAATATTCTCCCGGACCCACTTCACGGCTTCTTCGATAGGCGTTCCCGGAACAAATAGAGCCTTCACTCCGCTCCCTTTCAGAGCGAGGATGTCCTCTTCGGGAATGATTCCTCCCCCGAAGACAGCGATATCATGGCCCCCTTTTTCTTTGAGAAGTTCAATCACCTGCGGGAAGATATAATCATGGGCGCCTGAGAGAATAGATAGTCCTATGCCATCCACATCTTCCTGTATGGCGGCGGCAACAATCTGTTCCGGTGTTTGATGGAGCCCGGTATAGATCACTTCAAATCCTGCATCGCGGAATCCACGTGCGATGATTTTGGCTCCGCGGTCATGCCCATCGAGGCCTGGTTTTGCAATCAGGATTCGTATCTTCCGCTCCATGCTCTCCTCCACCTATCCCATTTCGGATTGCGGATTTCGGAATTCGGAATTTAATCCATTGGATTTCATTGTAGCGTCGGCATTTACTGCCGACGATTCTTTCGCCCTCAGTAAATGAGGGCGCTACTACGGAATCCTTTCAAATGCGAAATTTTAACTCCCCACTTCTCAATCTGCATTAGAGTGATTCCGCAATCCGCAATCCGCATTCCGCAATTTTAAAAATATCCCG
>JAGXSW010000143.1 GCA_018333715.1 Syntrophaceae bacterium
AACAATTTAGCGCTTTGAAAAACTTTTATAAAATCCCTCCCCACCTCCCTTTTCCAAAGGGAGGAGAAGTATTTCCCCCTTTTGACAAAGGGGGATGAAGGGGGATTAGATGCATCTTTTCAAAGAGCTAAAGTGTTACGAATTATGGAATAATGTATAAGAATCCAAGAATTTGTTAAATAGTCCAATATTCCAATGTTCCATCATTCCATTCTTCCTTGGAGTCATTTATGTTCCTTTCCGATACATCCGTTAAGCGGCCGGTCGTCGCCACGATCATCACGTTAGCCCTTGTCCTTTTTGGAGTCCTCGGATACCAGCGCCTTGGCATCGATCTCTTTCCCCAGGTCGATTTTCCCTTTGTCACCGTCACCACGACCCTATTCGGCGCCGCGCCGGAAGTGATGGATACGGATGTGACTGATCCCATTGAAGAGCAGGTCAACACCATCGAAGGCGTCAAACATATCACCTCCGCAAGCGGTTATGGATTTTCACAGGTGGTGGTTGAATTTGAACTGTATCGCGATATCGATTCCGCGGTTCAGGATGTCAGGGCAAAGGTCGATCTGGCGAGAAGGAAACTGCCGACCGATATTGATCCGCCCATCATCGATAAATTCGACATCAATGCCATTCCCATTCTCTGGCTTTCCATGAAGGGCGACCTCCCCCTCCAGCGAATGGGGATGATTGCAGATGAGGTGTTGAGGCCTCAGCTGGAGTCGATCCAGGGGGTCGGGACGATCAACTTAGAGGGCTATGCGAAAAGGGAGATTCGGGTCTGGCTTGATGGAAAAAAGCTGGAAGCCCGCCGGCTCACCTCAAACGATATCGCAAAGGCTTTTCTGACAAAGAATGTGGAATTACCCGGCGGGATCATCGAGAGCGTCGATCGTGAATTTACTGTCCGGAATCTGGGTGAACTCCGTAGTATCGAGGAGTTCAACAACCTGATCATCCTCTATCAGAATGGGGCGCCCATCCGCCTGAAGGATGTCGGTTGGACGGAAGATGGCACAGAACCGGTCCGATCGATTGCCCGGTTTAACCGGGTCCCTGCGATTGGATTGAGCATCATCCCCCGTTCCGGCGCCAATGTGGTGGAGGTGGCCCGCACGGTCAAATCGAAACTCGTTGAGATGAATAAGACCCTTCCTCGAGGGGTCGAGGTCTCGGTCTCTTTTGACAGCTCTTTTTTCATCGAGGAGGCGATTTCCGATGTGGGGTATGATGTCTTTCTGGGCGGGATACTGGCTGCGGGAGTAATGTTCTTCTTTCTTCTCAGCGTCCGGAGCACGGTCATCACCGCCCTTGCAATTCCCGCCTCCCTGATCGCCAGTTTCGGCATCATGCATTTTATGGGTTTTACACGGAACTATATGACGATGCTGGCCCTCTCGATGATGGTGGGGGTGGTCATCGATGATGCGATCATCGTCCTCGAAAATATCTACCGTCACATGGAAGAAGGGCAGGATCCGATGACCGCGGCGAAGAAGGGAGCTTCAGAGATTGCCTTTGCCGCCACCGCCGCGACCTTCTCCATAGCCGCTGTCTTCATTCCGGTAGCCTTTATGGAAGGCATCATCGGACGATTCTTCTACCAGTTTGGCGTCACCGTATCCGCCTCTGTCATTGCCTCTCTGGTCATTGCGCTGATACTGATCCCCATGCTCTGTTCCCGGTTCCTGAAAGTGGAAGAGAAGAGGAGCAAGCTGACCCGTTTTTTTGAACGGGGCTATGAGAGGCTTGAAGGTCGGTACCGAAAGGCCCTGGCCTTCTGTCTGAATCATCGGTGGCTGGTTGGGGTGGCGACTACATTGATTTTTATCGGGAGCGTGGCCATCCTGATCAATCTAAAGAGTGAGTTCGTCCCCAAATCGGACGAAAGCCGTTTCCTCATCCATCTGGAGACGCCTACAGGATCCACCCTACAATACACGGACGATAAAATGAGGAAAGTGGAGGAACTGGCCCTCAACCTGTCCGAAGTGAAAAATATTTTTTCCACGATCGGCGTGGGCGCCCGAAAAGAGGTGAACAAAGGGGTATTGCTGATCGCCCTGAAAGACCGCGGGGAGAGAAAACGCACACAGCATGAGGTTATGGCCGGCCTGAGAGAGGAGGTTCGGGGAGTTCCAGGATGTAAAGTCTATATCGAAGACTTCGAACCCGTTGCCGTCGGAGGAAGGCGCGGGGCCCCCCTGCAGTTTGACATTAAAGGTCCTGATGTGAAGGAGCTGGAGGCGATCGCCGACCAGATTATGGCGGAGATGATGAGGCGTCCGGGGTTTGTGGATGTGGGCTCCGATCTCGAATTGATGAAACCTGAAGTGAGGGTCTTTATCGATCGGAATAAGGCATCCGATGCAGGCGTGGATGTCCGAGAAATATCTTCCGCTGTCCGACAGATGATCGGAGGACAGGAGGTCTCCAAGTTTAAGGATATGGATAGGGCCAAGCGTTATGATGTGAGGGTCAGGTTGATTAAGGACCAAAGGATGAGTCCTGAAGACATCTCACATATCTCGATTCGCACTCCCAGAGGGGGGTTGATTAAGCTGGCTCAAGTCATCCGGGTGGAAGAGGGAATCGGGCCCAATTTGATCAACCGCAAAGACAGACAGAGAAGCGCAACGATTTATGCGGAGACAGCGGGCGGGAAGACTCTGGGCGAGGCGATCGAAGAGATGGAGGATCTGGCTAAAAAGATGATCCCCTCAGGATATTCCCACAGCTTTTTCGGTCAGGCGGAGGCGTTTAAAGAATCCTTCCGCTACCTGATCGATGCCCTGATCCAGGCCATCATCATTATCTATATGGTTCTGGCGATTCAATTTAATAGCTTTCTCCATCCCCTCACCGTGATGCTGGCCCTTCCCTTGAGCACAGCAGGAGCCTTTGGCGCCCTCTATCTGACCGGTGATACCATCTCCATCATGAGCATGATCGGCATGATCACCCTGACGGCCCTGGTTGTTAAAAATTCGATCCTGCTGGTCGATTATACGAACACATTAAGAGAAAAAGGGATGGACAGGAATTCAGCCGTGCTTCAGGCAGCGCCCGTGAGACTTCGGCCCATCTTGATGACCGCTGTGACGACCATACTGGGTGTTCTTCCAGTGGCTTTGGGATATAGCGCTGGAGGTGAGGTGAGGGCCGGGATGGGAAGAGCGATCTTTGGTGGCATGTTTGCTTCGACACTCCTTACCCTCTTCGTTGTGCCGGTAGTTTATACACTTATGGACGATATCCGTTTGATGGTGAGGAGGGGGTTGGGGATGGAGAGAGGGGGCGGAATTTCTACGTAATTGCCCATATTAAATTGATAGTCAAACGGTTATGGGTGTCGACGCTGGTATCGAAGCAAGTCGAATAGACCCGACCACGGGAGGCTCGAAATTAGAAGTTCGAGTATCCAGATTCTATTCACGAGTCTCGATACGAGCTTCCACAACGACAAACGTCATTTTCAATTTAATGATACGGGCCTCGTTACCCTTACCGTTAGACTTTTATTTTCTACTTAAGCCTCAATGAGGCATAGAGATTGCATAATTATCTATTAATAATCGTGTGGGCATTTTAAAAAAATTAAATATATCAATAAGTTAAATAAATTCTGGAAAAGTGAAACCTTAATACCTGTTGACAGAACAGGCAAATTCTGGTAAGTTTCTTATCAATATTTTCTCTGTTGAGGATATCCATTCAGTGAAATCGATGTTCGCCTCTATTCTCCTTATTTATCTGGTCCTTCTTGTCGGCCCTTCTTATGCTGGGATCTACCGTTGGGAGGATGAAAATGGAGTCATCCATTTCACCAACTGCCCGAGAGATCCCAAATTTAAACTCTACATTCGAGAGAGCAAGGACGATGTGGGAGGAGAGGAGAAACGCGCCTCCGTTCCACCCGTAAGGGATCAAACCCAATTTGATTCACTGATCGAAGAATCGTCCAGGAAACATAATGTCGATTTCGCACTGGTCAAGGCGATCATCAAGGCCGAATCGGGATTTAACCCTATGGCTGTCTCCAAAAAAGGGGCGAGAGGATTGATGCAATTGATGCCGGCGACTGCCCAGCGGATGAATGTTGGGAATATCTTCAATCCAAGAGAGAATATCGATGGCGGGGTTCGGTATTTCAGATACCTCCTCTCTCTCTTTAATGAAGACCTCCGTCTCTCCCTTGCCGCCTACAATGCGGGCGAGAATATTGTTTCGGAGTTGCGGTCGATCCCGCCTTATCGCGAGACGGTAGATTATGTTCGAAAAGTATTGAACTATTACCAATCCTACAAGTCCTGATTTTTTAGCCCCATTTCAATGGAAAAACTGAGTCGGCAGCAGATATTAAGCCTTCCAAACGGGCTAACTATCATTCGAATCTTAGCTATCCCCATTATCCTCCTCCTGCTGTTTATGCCGGGAAAGGGCTATCAAGTCGTCACGGCTCTGCTCTTTCTTGCAGTGGCCTTGACCGATACCCTGGATGGGTATTTAGCCCGGCGTCGAAACATGGTGACCACTCTGGGGAAATTTCTGGACCCCCTGGCGGATAAACTTCTCATAGCCACATCCCTCATCGCTCTCATCCCGGCGCGCGAAATTCCTTTCTGGATCGTGATCGTAATTGTGGGAAGGGAGATTGCTGTGACCGGACTGAGAGGGATTGCCGTCTCTCAGAACATGGTGATCTCCGCAAGCGCCCTGGGAAAGTATAAGACGGTCTTTGAGGTGATTTCCATCACTTTACTTATTTACAACGGGGTTCTCCTGAAAATAGATTTTTATCAGGTAGGGATGGGCCTTCTCTGGGTCTCCATGGGATTGGCGGTTATCTCCGGGACCGACTATTTTAAAAAGTTTTTAGAGAGAATCATCGCTTGAGGTTTTCTCCCCATTCCCCCATCTCCTTATCTCCCCATCTTTTTTTCATCTATTGACTTTGAATCCCAAATCTTTTAATTTTTACCTTAGAAAAAGCGGGAATAACTCAGCGGTAGAGTGCAACCTTGCCAAGGTTGAAGTCGCGGGTTCAAATCCCGTTTCCCGCTCCAGCAGGCGGCATAGCCAAGTGGTAAGGCGACGGTCTGCAAAACCGTTATTCACCGGTTCAAATCCGGTTGCCGCCTCCAATATTTTCAAGAGAAGGGGATTGGACAATCATCTGATCCCCTTTAAATTTATGGGAATCATCCCTGAATTTATGTTACAAATATTTTAGAAAGGGTTGATAAAAACGACCTACAAGTGGGGGCGCAGAAAGATGAGATTTGACATTCAAAAGAAGATCAAAAAAGTTGACACCAGAGGTTGGAAGAAAATCTCTGTGGAATTCGGCAGAAATGCCATAGAGGTTTTGGCGCCTCCACACTGTGTTGAACTGACCATGAAGGATATGCCTGTTTTGCCCAATCCACGGGAAGCGATTGAGGAGGCATTCTTAAATCCCATCAACAGTCCTCCCCTGGAGGAGATCATACGGAAAAAAGGGAAACCTCCGGATGAAATATCCGTGGCCATTGCGGTTTCCGACATCACCCGGCCTGTTCCCTATAAGGGAGAGAAGTCGATTCTCCTCCCCATCCTGAAACGTTTGGAATCCTCGGGCATTCGAAAGCAGAACATCAAGATCATCGTAGCGACAGGGATGCATCGGCCAAGCGCCGATGAAGAAAAAGCAGAGATGTTCGGGAAAGAGATCGTTGATCAGTATTCCCTCCTTGATCACGACTGCGAAAACGACGGACTGCTCGAAAGCATCGGAACAACACAGAGAGGAACGAATGTCTATGTCAACCGGGACTTCTTTTCTTCCGACCTGAAAATCGCCACCGGGCTCGTTGAAAGTCATTTTATGACTGGCGTCTCCGGGGGGAGAAAGTCCATCTGTCCGGGGTTGGTGGATGTCAAGACCATCCAGAGGTTTCATGGCGTGAATTATCTTGAACATCCGAATGCCGACAACCTTATCCTCGAAGGAAATCCCTGTCACGAGGAAGCGATCGAAGTCGCCAGAACGGTAGGGGTGGACCTCATCGCGAATGTCACTCTCAATAAGGATATGGAGATCACCGGGGTCTTTGTGGGCCATCTCGAGGAGGCCCATATGGCAGCGTACCGGCACATGAAAGGTTATACCGTCGTCCCCGTTGAGCAGGAGTATGATATCGTTCTCACTCATGGCGGATATGTGGGCCGAAATCACTATCAGACCGCAAAGGCGGCCTGCGGAGCCATTCCGGCAATGAAGGAAGGAGGGACGCTCATTATCGCGGCGGATAATCGGGATGCAGAACCCATAGGCACGCCTGAATATCGAACCCTGATCCACCTCCTCAAACTTCAGGGAATTGACCGTTATCTCCGGATCATCAGCCATCCCGATTGGATGTTTACCAAGGATCAATGGGAGCCTGAGGTCTGGGGAAGGGTGATGAGAAAGATCGGTGAGGAGGGGTTGATCTATTGCACCCTCGAAATCTCGAAGGAGGATTATTGCCTTCTGCCCGGCCAGTGCGGCCTCGACTTTTTAAGAAGAAAGAGAATAAAACCTGCGATGGAAGCGTCTCGGGAGATGGTCCAGAACGCGGTCCTCTTTGCCGTTTATCGATACAGGGAAAGGGGAATCGAACCCACACTGGCCTTCATCAGGGAAGGCCCCTATGCCGTTCCTGTTCTAAAAAGGAATTAGGGAGTTAGGGAATTAGGGAGCCTTTAATCCTTATTCTTCCCATCTTCCGATCTCCCGAATCCCTTATTTCATAATCACTCGAGGATGGCGCCGGTGTGGGCCGATTGAACGAGCCTCGCATATCTTTTTAAATAGCCCTTCAACGCTTTTTTCCGGGGTTTCCATTGTGAGAGCCTCTTCTTCAGTTTTTCATCGGAAATGAGGAGGTTGAGTCTCTTCCCGGGAATATCAATCTCAATCAGGTCTCCGTTTTGGACCACTGCAATGGATCCTCCCGCCTCGGCCTCCGGAGAGATGTGGCCGATGGCCGCCCCGCGGCTTGCTCCTGAGAAGCGCCCATCGGTGAGCAGGGCAACCTCCCTATCCATTCCCACTCCGGCAATGGCCGCAGTGGGAGCCAGCATCTCTCTCATGCCAGGGCCGCCCTTTGGCCCTTCGTAACGGATGACAATGACCTCGCCTTTTACGAGCTTTCGATCAAGAATCACCTTCAGCGCCTCTTCTTCAGAGTCAAAAACACGTGCGGGACCCTGATGCTTGAGCATTGACTCATCAACGGCAGACCGTTTGACCACAGCGCCTTCGGGGGCCAAATTGCCGAAGAGGAAGACCAATCCTCCTACGGGATGGTAAGGTTTCTCAAGAGGACGGATCACTTCCGGGTTTAAGATCTTCTTGCCCTTGATGTTCTCCCCCGCTGTTTTTCCGGTGACGGTTATGGCCTCCCGATGGATCAGGTTTTGCCGTGATAGTTCCATCATTAAGGAGGGAACGCCGCCGGCCCGGTGAAAATCCTGAATATGATGGGGGCCGCCTGGCGACATATTGCAGAGGTGGGGGGTTCTCTCACTGATCTCGTTAAAGGCCTGAAGGGAAAGTTCGATTCCAGCCTCCTTTGCAATTGCAGGCAGGTGAAGCGAAGTGTTGGTCGACCCTCCAAAGGCCATATCCACAGCAATGGCATTCTCAAAAGTTTTCTTCTTCAGTATGTTTGAAGGTCTGATATCCTTTTTAACCAGATCCATGATCTGAAATCCTGCTTCTTTAGCTAAACGGATTCGATCAGCAAAGACGGCAGGAATGGTTCCATTATAGGGAAGGGCAAGCCCCAGAACTTCGGCCAGACAGTTCATTGAGTTGGCGGTAAACATTCCGGCGCAGGAGCCTACTCCTGGGCAGGCGCATCCTTCGATCTCGATAAGGTCTTTTTCGCTCATTTCTCCGGTTTGGACCTTTCCAACCGATTCGAAGACAGTAGCGAGATCAACCTCTTTCCCATGGAACTCACCGGCAAGCATAGGGCCGCCGCTAATTAATATCGTCGGGATATTGAGGCGAGCTGCAGACATAAGCATTCCCGGGACGATCTTGTCACAGTTCGGAATGAGGACAAGACCATCAAAGGGATAAGCCATGGCCATCGACTCAACGGAATCCGCAATCAATTCCCTTGAGCTGAGAGAATATTTCATCCCTTCGTGTCCCATGATGATCCCATCGCAGATGCCGATGGTATAAAATTCGAGAGGGGTTCCGCCTGCCATACGGATTCCCGCTTTGACGGCATCGGAGAGTTGCTGTAGGTGGAGGTGCCCCGGGATGACCTCGTTGGCAGAGTTGGCAATGCCGATCATGGGTTGTTGGATCTCCCGATCCGTTAAGCCCAGGGCCTTAAACAGAGAACGGTGGGGCGCTCTTTCAAGCCCCTTCTTCATCCGATCTGATCGCATGGTTTTCTCCTTTTATTATCAATTTAGCCTTTTGAAAAAAGACATGAAATAGATCGTCCCTTGAGGTTGTCCTTCCTGCGAAAGCAGGAATCCAGTTTCTTTAAAAACCTCCCTGGATTCCCGCCTGCGCGGGAATGACAGTCGAGGTAATTTTTCAAAGCGCTAAAATGTTACTCCTTTTAGATACTTACACGGTAAAGTCTGAGAATTTATCTCTAACATTTTGACCCACTAAAAATCTCCCCTCCCCTTGCGGGAGGGGATTGAGGGGAGGGGGACCAAATTCCCTTTGTCCACCCCC
>JAGXSW010000144.1 GCA_018333715.1 Syntrophaceae bacterium
GGATTCCTGCTTTCGCAGGAAAGACAACCTCAAGGGACGATCTATTTCATGTCTTTTTTCAAAAGGCTAAATTGATACTTTCTTTTTAGTTCGGCGAACCAGGCTTGTCCCAAAAGCATACTGCGTGGTGAAGTTGCGGATCGGCAACCACCTGAGCAAACGCGCCTCCCGTTGTTTTGGGCACATCAATCAAGCGCAGGATTGATTCATATTCACCGGCGTGCGGCAACAACTCCAGGAGAGCATTCGGGGCTGTTTTAAAGAATTTCTCCTGAAATTCAGAAGCGGTATCGTCCGGATAAACCGGCAGATAAATGATTTGGGCCTCGACCAGATCATTGAAAAAATGGGTGCCATAAGAGACTTCGGGCACATGGCCGGCTTCTTCCAGGGCCAATTCCACCAATACAGAAGCGTTATCAATGTCAGCGTAGCTTACGTTGACTCCCAGGGCGATATTGCCTGTGCCCCAGCGACCGGGTCCCATCATCATGATCTTGTTGCCCTGTATTGCAGGATGCCGGTTGATTTGCCCCACCAAACGTCCCAGAGATTTTTTGGCCTCTGAGGATAGACGGTGGTAATATTGAGGGGCAATATAAAGAATATACCGGATTTGCTCCACAAAACCGCCGCAGATCATGCGGTGGGCCCGAAATAGAATCTGGTGCGGTTTCAGGGATGTCGGCATTGATACATCCCCCAGAGAACCGGGAAGAAAGAGCGGACGGCATTGAAGCAGGTTGATGCGAACACGCTCGCCTGAACCTACAAAAGCGGTAAACTCAATGTCCACCGGCTGCCCGTAGGCTTCTTCCAGGATGGTTAGAATATCCCCCATTAACCGGACAAAATCAGTCCGGTGGATCAAGTTATTAAAGGTGAGCACCCATTGATCCGCCATGCCCTCCACTTTCCCGGAGATGGGATCGTATGGATAATTGTCGCGCATCACTGAAACAAACAGTGGAAGGCTGGGGTAATTGCTGTCAACCAAGACATCGGTCAAGAATCGACTGTCGAACTGGTTTGTTTCTAAGTCAAGCAGATCTATCTGGCGCTGGGAATACTTGGCGACCATGGCTCCCACTTCCGGGCGCAAATGGGGGTGGCTAATCGCTATCATGCGGGGGTAATCCGAACCGACCCTCTCCACAGCGCGCGTTCCCAAACCGAAAACCAGGCGGATGATGCCCCGGCGGGCATCAATACGGTCACTCCAGGCATAGAGATTGCGAGAGAAGGCAACCCCGGCGAGCGTTGGAAAGAAATACTGCCGATAAGGCATGCCCGAAACGCGTTGCACCAGGATCGCCATTTGTTCGTCGGATTCTCCAAGGCCCCGTCTGCTGCGATAGCACAGGGCATCCGGATTGAGGGCGCTGGCATACACCAATTTAACGGCTTTCATGAACTCAGTAAGGCGGGCTTCGGGGGGGCCCTGGTTTGCACAAAATACGCTTCGATATTTTCCGGCAAAGGCATTGCCAAAGCTGTCTTCCAACAAGCTGCTGGAGCGCACGATGATAGGCGCCTGCCCATAGTAGTCGAGCATGGCGCGAAATTGCTCTTCAATGGTTTCCGGAAAACGGCCGGTTAAGAAGCGATGTTCGATTTCTTTAAACTCTTCATCAGAGGTGGCTGAATTGCAGGTCAAGTGCAGACGCAGCCGAAAAAGGTCGTTATTGACCAGAAAGGTGAAAAAGACATCCGAACCGATGTAAAATGAGTCATGGTCATCAAGCCGCTCCGCCAAGTCAATCCCGGTTTTTTTCTTTTCAGTCAGCAGAATACGCCGCGCCAGCAACATGCCAGCGGCCTTCCCGCCAATGCGGCCGGCCCCGATCAAACGGTTGCGAATGGCAAACAGATCATCCAACGTGAAATATCTGTTTGCAAGTTGAGTAAAGATCGGATGATGGCCAATGAGCATACGGCTCAATTCTTGTTTTAAGGCGATCTGCTCAGGGTCTGTTTCGTCAAAACCTGACGGAGTTTCACGGTAGTGGATGAGTTTTTGATAGACGCTTTCCCAGGGGGCTAACGGTCTTGTTGTGTCGATTAATGGGGTTGGATGGGCTGAGGTCAGCACCTCCACCGCTTCACTGCTGTGGGAGAGAGGCAGCCAGCTTTCGCCGGCAACGAGATGGGGTAAAAACATCTGTGGTGAATAACGGTCCCACACCTTGATCGGGTGAATGTGCATCCGGCCTTTGGCGTGATATACGTCAACAAGAATTTGTGTCGTGTCCCGAATGCGGGCCACGGCGTAGTGCGCATGTTGACCACGCGTCAGGGCAAAGTAGGCGACTGTGTTTAATTCAGCCAGGAAGGGACAGGTGATCTGGAAAAAATTGGCCAGTAGCTCATCGGTTGCCCATTCCACCACCAGGGCCGATAGGTTGTCAAAGACATATAAGACCCGGTGGCCATGCGCTTCAATGAGACGGTGCACTTCGCGCGTAAAACAATCGAAACCCAGGCTGGGGTTCAACTCAATCGTTTCCAGCCCCGGGCGAGGCGCCAACACGGACGGGTGGGATGCGAAGCGCAGATACACCAAACGCAGACGGGCAGCAATGGCGGCCTCGGCAAACGGCTCGGCAAAGTAACGGTAATCTTCCAGCCGGTCAACCTGCCAAACGACATTGTCCCCCAACCGGATTTCTTGCAATACTTCATCTAAAGCTCGAATGCCGCTATGAACCACAGAGTTATCCATTTTCAGGCATCCCCTCACCTAAAACAATCGTAACAATTTAGCTGTTTGAAAAAAGTTATCTAATCCCCTCGGTTTCGAGTCGCAACGACCTTCATCCCCCTTTGTCAAAAGGGGGAAATGTTTCTCCTCCCTTTGGAAAAGGGAGGTAGGGAGGGATTTTAATAAGTTTTTTTCAAAGCGCTAAAGTGATACAAACAATCTAAAATCATTGGGCCCTTAAGGCTTTGGATTTGATGAGAGCTTCTATGTTCAGGTTGATGATATTAGAAGAAGTTTTTTCGCTTTTGTCAACTTTCCTGAGAATGTTTTCAACCTCCTCTTTGTCTCCATCCATCACATAGGAGATGCCGGAGACCTCTGAGGCTTCACGGGTCAGGGCGCAAAGATCGTCCCTTGAGATATAGTTCAATGCAAATTTTCTTGCTCCGGCCATGAACTGTTGTAGTCCGGCATTGAGACGATCGTCGCTTTTACCTCTCTGTATTAAACGAAAAGAGGGGTCAAATTTCTTTGACCCCTTTGTCTTCAATACGCCTTTGTATTGACAGTCTGTTTTTTAATATAAAAGCTTATTTATGTCAAGAAAATATTGATGCATTCGGTAATCCCTCAGTTATGGGGGAGATTCTTATAATATATGTAGCGCCCTCATTTATTGGGGGCGGAGTCCGTCCTAAATCGGGACGCTACTATCCTCCCATTTTATCGGTGAGGAGAATGGCCTCCGCAATCTCCCGCATGGTCTTGCGGCTGTCCATGCTTGCCTTGCGGATTCGTTTGAAGGCCTCATCTTCGCTCAGTCCCTGTCTCTTCATCAATACCCCTTTGGCTCTTTCCACCAGTTTCCGGATCTCCAGTTCTTCCTGGATCACCTTGGTCTTTACCATCAGTTCCGTGCTCTCGATACAGATGGCGGCCTGACTGGCAACGGCGGTGAGCATGTCCTGCTCCGCCTCGGTAAATTGATGGGGATAGGAGGTATAGCAGTTGATCACTCCGACGACTTTGTCCTTTATGGCCAGGGGAACGCTGAGCATGGAGACCAGGCTTTCTTTTCTGGCCAGTTCTTTCTCTTTGTAGCGGGGCTCCTTCAGGACATCGAGAATGGCCAGAGGTTTTTTCGTCTGGGCCACATGACCCACCACTCCCTCCCCCAGTTTTAGAATCCTCTCCTTCAGGTATTCCTCGCTCATGGTCTGTGTGGCCCGGATTTTAAGAACCTTCTCCTTCTCGTCGAGAAGCCAGAGGGAACAGATCTTCGACCCCATCACATTGGCTGTCACCGTCACGATCAATTTGAGGATGTCATCCAGATATTGATCCGAAGAGATGGCCTTGCTGATTTCGGTCAGGGCCTTGATCTGCTGTTTATAGGATGCTTTTTTATACAGCAATGGAAGCGCTCCTTTCCTTTTGATAGGAATCAATTTATAAAAAAAGGGGAGCGGTTGTCAATAAAAGGGATGAAAATGAGTAATGCGTCACTGAAGCGGTGGGGAAATCCGTCCATCGAGCAGTCATGTCTCCGAAAATCTTATCAAGCGGATGGTTTATCCAGCCCCTTCCAGAAAACCCCGTAGCTTTGCTCAGGGGATGAATGGCATAGAATAATCTTCCAGCGGAGTCTAATGCCCCGCAGGAAGG
>JAGXSW010000145.1 GCA_018333715.1 Syntrophaceae bacterium
TCGTAAAAAGTCGTCATTCCCGTGCTTGCGCGCCAGAGCGCTTCAGCGCGCAGGCGTGAAAACGTGAATCCAGTGTGTTCAATACGTTCTGGATACCCGCCTTCGCGGGTATGACGAATAACAGTTTCCCAAAAGGTCGTCATTCCGGCGAAAGCCGGAATCCAGTCCTTTCAAGACCTTCTGGATGCCGGATCAAGCCTGCCTGCGCGAAGCCGCTTCGGCATAGGCAGGTCCGGCATGACGGAAAAGGTGCATTTATAAACAGACTCTAATTAATCTTGGAGGGGCAACCATGGCAATTCCATCTTTGGAAGATTTTAAGAAACTGGCCGGTCAGGGCAACCTCATCCCCATCTTTGAGGAAATTCACTTTGACTGGGAGACCCCCCTCTCCGCATTCCGAAAGATCGACGATGGAAAATTTTCTTTCCTTCTCGAAAGTGTTGAGGGAGGGGAGAAATGGGGCCGGTACAGTTTCCTGGGTTCGAACCCCGCCTATCTTTTTCGAAGCAAGGGAAAGGAATACGAGATCCTTAGAAATGGAGAGGTTCTTCGAAAAGGGGAGCAAAGGAATCCGCTTCTGGCGCTCGAAGGCCTCCTGAAAAACTACCGTCCTGTCACGCATGATTCCCTGCCCCGTTTTTTTGGAGGGGCAGTGGGTTATGTCAATTATGACGTGATTAAGTCCCTTGAGAAAATTCCAGATCGCCTTCCGAAAGACATGGAACTCTATGACACCTATTTCATGATCACGGATATGCTGCTTGTCTTCGACAATCTGAAACAGAGGATCAAGTTGATCTCCAATGTCTTCTTAGACGACTGCGAGACCCTGGAGAAAGCCTATCAGGAAGCCGTCGATAAGATTCAGAGAACGATGGCAAGGCTCCAGAGCCCCATTTCCTCCCCTTCCCCAGCGAAGTCTCTCCATGCTTCTCGCCTCCGCCCAAACCTCAGCCGGGAAGATTTTATAGGGGCAGTTCAAAGATCGAAAGAATATATTAAAGCGGGTGATATCATTCAGGTTGTCCTCTCCCAAAGGTTCTCTGCAGAGATTCAATGCGAGCCCTTTGATATCTATCGCGCCCTGAGGTCAATAAACCCTTCCCCTTATCTTTTTTATTTGAAGATGAATGATATTGTCCTCCTCGGAGCTTCACCCGAGGTGATGGTCCGTCTGGAAGAGAGGCAGATTGAACTTCGGCCACTCGCTGGAACTCGCAAACGGGGAAGCACTCAAGAGAAAGACCTGGCGATGGAGAAGGAACTATTGGCGGATGAGAAGGAAAAGGCTGAACACATCATGCTGGTTGACCTTGGACGGAACGATGTGGGTCGAGTGGCTGAAATCGGCTCGGTCGAGGTCACAGAATTGATGGCAGTAGAACGCTACTCCCACGTCATGCATATCGTCTCTCATATCCGGGGATCTCTGGCTCAAGATAAAAACGCTTTCGACGTCTTCAGGGCAGCTTTTCCTGCAGGGACAGTCTCAGGCGCTCCAAAGATCAGAGCCATGGAGATCATCGAAGAACTGGAGAGGGTCCAACGAGGGCCTTATGCCGGAGCGGTGGGTTACTTCGGCTTTTCCGGGAACATGGATACCTGTATCACCATTCGCTCTGTTCTCGTCAAAGAGGGGAGAGCTTATGTCCAGGCGGGGGCGGGGATTGTCGCTGATTCTCAGCCGGAGAAAGAGTATGAGGAGACTTTGAACAAAGCACAGGCCATCTTTAAATCGATAAAACTGGCTGAGGAGGGATTGCCGTGATCCTGTTGATCGATAATTATGACTCCTTTACTTATAACCTGGTCCAATACTTCGGTGAACTGAGAGCCAGATGTCAGGTCTATCGAAACGACCAGATTGCTCTTCGAGCCATCGAAGAGAAGAATCCGGAACAACTGGTCATCTCCCCAGGACCTTGCACCCCAAGGGAAGCGGGCGTCTCCGTACAGGCAATTCTTCGGATGGCCGGAAAGATTCCGATCCTCGGAGTCTGCCTGGGACATCAGTGTTTGGGGGCTGCCTTCGGAGGAGAGATCGTTCAAGCCAAACGTCTGATGCATGGGAAGAGCTCTCTCATCTATCATGATGGAAAGACGATCTATAAAGACCTTCCTAACCCTTTTCAAGCCATCCGGTACCACTCACTTCTTATTGAGCGAAAGAGCCTGCCAGATTGCCTGGAGATTTCTGCGGAGACTCAAGAAGGGGAGATTATGGGCGTGAGGCACAAACGATTTTCCATCGAAGGGGTCCAATTCCACCCCGAATCAATCATGACGGAAGGAGGAAAAATCCTTCTTAAGAATTTCTTAGAAATGGGTCATGATGGAGCGTCACCCATGAACAATGAAAATTTGCAAGTATTATCCTCCCCCTTGATGGGGGAGGATTGAGGTGGGGGTGGATAGGGTTATTTTCTGAGCAATAGCGGAGGATGGCCATGTTTAAAGAGCTTCTTAATCGATTGGTGGAAGGGAAAAATTTAAGGGAGGATGAGGCTTATGAGGCCATGTCATCCATCATGGACGGGAAGGTCTTACCCACTCAGATCGCTTCGTTTCTCACCGCCCTGCGGATGAAGGGGGAGACGGTCCAGGAGATTACCGGATTCGCACGGGTGATGAGAGCCAGAGCTCTCCCGATCCGACCGACGAACGGGGAATGTGTTGTAGACACCTGTGGCACCGGTGGAGATGGAAGCAACACCTTCAACATTTCCACGGCTGTGGCTTTCGTTGCCGCCGGAAGCGGGTTGACCGTGGCCAAACATGGAAACCGTTCGGTGTCGAGCCAGTGCGGAAGCGCTGATGTCCTGGAGGCGTTAGGGGTTAACATCAATCTTTCCCCTGAGAAAGTAGAGCAATGTCTGCAGGAAATCGGCGTAGCCTTCCTCTTTGCTCCCATGTTTCATCCCGCCATGATGCACGCCATTGGCCCACGAAGGGAGATGGGGATCCGGACGGTCTTCAACCTTCTCGGCCCCCTGACCAATCCAGCCGGAGCCAATGTTCAAGTTATAGGGGTTTACCGTAAGGATCTCGTCGGGCCGGTCGCCGAGGTGCTTAAAAATCTCGGATGCAAAGGAGCCCTGGTCGTTCATGGAGAGGATCATTGCGATGAGATCAGCATTACGGGAAAAACATTCATTGTCCAGCTTCAGAAGGGGAGAATAGGGAGTTATGAGGTCGAGCCCGAAGATATTGGCCTGGAGAGGAGAACCTTAGAACAGATCCGGGGAGGAGGAACGCAGGAGAATGCAAATATTCTCCTGGAGATTTTGGAGGGAGTCCAGGGTCCCAGGAGGGAGGTTGTCCTTTTAAATACATCGGCTGTCTTTTTGGCCGCAGAGAGGGTTTCAAACTTAAGGGACGGAATGGAAATGGCTGAAGAGTCCATTGACTCGGGCCGGGCAATGAGAAAACTCAAAGAGCTTATTCGTTTTTCGAATTGTAAGGAGTAAGGGTATCGTAAAGAGTCCCAATCTGTCACCCTGAACTTGTTTCAGGGTCTGGTCTTCGTTTTGTGAGATGCTGAACCAATACTGAAACAAGTTCAGCACAAGGTTCAAGCATGACAATTTTTTAATTTCTTACGAATTTATGAGGAGTGAATCATGTTTCTAAGAAAAATCGTCGAGAAAAAAAGGGAAGAGGTCGAAGAGAAAAAAAAGACCTTCTCCATCAGGGAGATGGAGGAAAAGATTTCAAATCTTTCCCCTCCGAGGAATTTGACGGAGGCGATCTCGCAACATGCCCCTATGGCGCTGATTGCCGAGATTAAGTTTGCCTCTCCCTCTGCCGGTGTGATCAAGTCGGATGGAGATCCTCGCCAAATCGCAAGCGACTATGAATCGGCAGGAGCCTCAGCCATTTCAGTTCTCACAGAACCAAATTTTTTCAAAGGGGATCTTTCCTGTCTGGGCCTGGTAAAAGGAAAAACATCCCTCCCCGTCCTTCAAAAGGATTTCATCATTGATCCTTTCCAGATTTTTGAAGGAAGGGCCGCGGGAGCGGATGCCGTACTTCTCATCGCCGCCATTTTGGAAAGAGAACAGCTTGAGGATTTTGTCGCTTTGGCCATGGAGCTTCAGATGACCCCTTTGGTTGAAGTCCACGATGAGGATGATTTAGAGAAGATCTCCAATCTTGTTCTCCCCCTTATTGGAATTAATAACCGAGATTTAAAGACGTTTGAGGTTGATCTAAAAACTACTCTTCGACTCAAAGGAAAGATTCCCACGGGGCCAAAAGTGATCAGTGAGAGCGGGATAAGAAGTTCTCAAGACGTGAGACTTCTCATGGAGGCCGGAGTGAATGGGATTCTGGTGGGGGAGATCTTAATGCGAAGCTCCGACCCCGCCTCAAAAATTAAGGAACTTCTCAAGGGATGACCACCCCCACCCATCCCTCCCCCCTCGGAGGGGGAGGGTGAGGGTGGGGGGGAGGAGAAGATGACCTGGATCAAGATCTGCGGGATCACCAACATAGAAGACGCCAAGAAGGCCGCTTCCCTGAGAGTTGATGCGCTGGGCCTTATCTTCGCTCCCAGTCCGAGGAGGGTTGAGCCTGACATTGCGAAGAAGATCATTTTGGCCCTTCCCAAAACTCTTTTAAAAGTGGGAGTATTCGTGAACGAAGCTCCGGAAGAAGTTCAGCGAGTGGCTGAATATTGTGGCCTCAATGCCCTTCAATTTCATGGGGAAGAATCTCCAGAGCATTGTCAAAAATTTTTCTATCCAGTCTTCAAAGCCATTCACATCAAAGGTTTAGAGAGTTTAAAGGATATGGGGAAATATCATCATGTCTCCATCCTGCTGGATACATACAGTCCCGTACAAGCGGGTGGGACAGGGAATCCTTTCTCATGGGAGATCGCATTAAGGGCAAAAGAGAAAGGAAACTTTATTCTCTCAGGGGGATTAAATCCGGGCAATGTTGGAGAAGCCATCAAAAAAGTAAGGCCATGGGGAGTGGATGTTTGCTCGGGTGTGGAAAAGGTTCTGGGGATGAAAGATCCATTAAAGATGATCGATTTCGTAAAGGAGGTCAGAAAGGCCGATGGGAAGATTGGTTAGGAGGAGATGACCCATATTTTTGGGATGGGTGTAAAGTTATGAGCAGAATTGATCGGACATTCAAAAGATTGAAAGAGAAGGGTCAGGCGGCCCTGATCCCTTTCATCGTTGTTGGCGATCCTGATCTCGCAACGACAGAAGCTTTGATCGTCAGGATGGCTGAAAACGGAGCGGATATGATCGAACTGGGCGTCCCTTTTTGGGAACCGATTGCAGATGGCCCAACCATCCGGGCCGCCCATCTGCGAGCCCTTCAAAACGGGATCGGTCTAAAAGAGATATTCCGTATGACAGAGAGATTAAAGGACAGGATTCCACCTCTGATCCTGATGACCTACTTAAACCCTGTTTTAGAATATGGCCCAAGAGATTTTGCAAAGGACTGCAAAGAGAATGGCATCGACGGAGTCATTATCCCTGATCTTACTCCTGAAGAAGCAGGGGGATGGATCGAGGAAGCCCGAAAAATGAATTTAGACACTATTTTTCTTATTGCCCCAAACAGCCCGCCGGAACATATGAAATGGGTGAGCGGGTCCAGTCGGGGATTCATTTACTATTCCTCCGTAACAGGCGTAACCGGCATGAGAGAGAAACTGCCGGAAGATCTGGAACGGATAGTCAAAGGAATAAAGGAGCGGAGCAAAAGGCCGGTGGCTGTTGGCTTCGGCATTTCAACTCCGGAACAGGTGAGGGAGATCGGCCGTTTTGCTGAAGGAGTTGTTGTGGGAAGCGCTATTGTGAAGATGATCGAAGATAACCTTCGACATCCAGATTTGATCGCAAGAATGGGGGATTTCGTCTCTTCTTTAGCTAAAACCTTGAAATTGTGCCAGCACCGGAAGGACAATACTTAATAATAAATTGTATCAAAGGATCACACAATGTTGTGGATTTTTTCTAATCCTATTTGGAATCTATTTTCTGATGGTTGGATTTAGATACTTACACAATAAGATCTGAGAACTTGTCTCTAACACTTATAAAATCGATTTTCCTAAAAATCTCCCCTCCCTTGGTGGGAGGGGATTGAGGGGAGGGGGAAAGATCCTTTGGTCCACCCCCACCTGTATCCTCCCCCATCGAAGGGGGAGGAGTTAAGTTTTTGGATGTCGTCAAATTACAAATATTTTTGGCTATATATTTATAGATATTTATAGCTACGGACATCCGAATCATTTTTTAGAATTTAAAATTTCCTCCACCAAAATCTTCATACTTGAGAGATCTAAGGGTTTTGCCAGAAAGGCATCGGCTCCTGCTTCTCTGAAAAAAGGTTCTCCCACCCCGGACCCAGAAATTATCAAAATCGATAAGGAAGGGTCGTACCCCTTTAGGCGTCTTATTAATTCAATTCCATTCATTTTGGGCATCATATAATCTGTTACCACCAGATCGTATCCCTTCTCCTTCACCTTTTTCATCGCCGTCCCACCATCTTCAACGGCATCCACCTCATATCCATTTAAAAGAAAATATTTCGATAAAAGATTTCTTATCTCTTTATGATCCCCGACGACCAAAATTCTTTTCAATCTATTAACCCCATTTAA
>JAGXSW010000146.1 GCA_018333715.1 Syntrophaceae bacterium
TAAGACCCCTGTCCCATCAAAACCCCTCAAACTGGATGCATCGTTACAAGAACAAGCCGATGTCCATTACGCAAAGGGAATTAAATATTTCCTTTCTGAAGAGCTGGAGAAGGCAATTGAACAATGGGAGGAGACGTTACGAATAAACCCAAACCATCCAAATGCAAAGAGAGACCTCCAAAGGGCTCGCAACTTGCTGAAAAATTTGAGGAAGCTACCCTAATGACTCTCCTCCGATTTGACCCAGCCCAACAAAAGAATTTTAAAAATCTTTTTCCAAAAGCCTGTCATCCCCTTTTTTACACCTTCTTCTGGGGGATTGCGACTCCCATAAATTTATCATTGACACCCAAGCCTGTTTTTTCTATATTTTTTTCAAGCCAATAAGAAATGAAGGAGATGCCTGATGAACAAAATAGGGGAGGATACCATGGAAACCGAGCATCTTGAAAAGCGTTTTGGGATTTTGTCTGTGAAAAAAGGATTTGTCACTGCAGATCATGTCATTGAGGCATTGAGAATTCAGGTGATCGAGGATATGGAAAAAGGGAAACACAGACTGATTGGTCGAATATTTTTGGAGCAGGGATTGATGACCATCTCGCAGATAGACGAAGTGCTTGCATCCATAGGAAAAGGCCTGCCTTTATTCAAAGAGCATTGAAAGTCCCCCCTATCACCTATCTTGCCTCCGAAAACTTCTTCATTCAACCAGGCCATTTTTTGAGGAATTTGATCCGATCATTCTCACCAGTTCAATTCCAACTCCACCTTTGCTCCGGAAGGCAACATGTGGCGGGAAGGATCGATCATGATCCTGACCAGTGTGGGTTGGTCCGGTTTGGATTTTGTTGCTGAAACCTCAAAGCCTCTCGGAAGGATGTTTCCCGATCTCTCCCAGAATAGAGAGAAAGCTCTCTTCAGTCTTTCCTCGAGAAGGGAAGGCTCAAGGTCCTTCTCAAAACGGTCCTTGCACCAGAAGAGGAACTGTGTGATTCTGGAAAGGAAGAGCTGGTAGCTCAGGGAACTTCCTCCTGCGGTCGTCTCTCTGGGAATGAAGGCAAAATCCCTATTGAGAGGCGAAATTAGAGGGATGATGCCCCCGCGGATGAACTGATCGATTCTCTCCTCGCTGAAATTGGTCTCTGTAGGAATCCCTCGATCGCCCTCGATCATATGAAGAGCCAGATCGTTCAACCGGATGCTCTGCCATTCCGTAAATCTTGTCGGCCAGCCGGTTTTAAGAAGACTTTGAAGGATGAGGCTTCCGGCGGCCCAGACCGGAGAAATCCAGAGGTAATCCGATTCGTTGAAATGAACGGATCTGGATCTATTATCCGGACCGTATGGATAACGAATTAAAAATAGATTGCAGGTGACGGCCATCCATTTTGAAGATGAGGACTCTTTTAAACGACGCCATTTGGCAAAGACAGGCTCGTCAAAATAGTGGGGCAGGAAGGGAAGTCTTCCGAGTTCTTTCCATTCATCGAGGTAGAGAAACTTTGGAGTGACCCAGCAGAGCGTGGGAACCAGCAAGGTCTCCGAAAAGAGAGCCGCCTTTTCAAGGAGTTCGAGGCATCTCGGAGAATTGTCGAAAGGAAGATCAAGGAGGACCAGCGAGGGAAGTTCATCGATCAGAGAGACGGTCAGATGATCCAGCGTTTCTTCAAGCGTATTTAAGGAAACGGGAGCGATTTCTAAAATAATGTCTTTGTCGGCTCCTGCCTGTTTCATAAGAAATTGAAGGCCCTGCCAGGTCGATTCCAGATTTCTAAAATCAGGATCCGAAAAGACCTGTCCCAGTATCTGTTGAAGGATAAGGTTCATCTGGGTAGCAAAGGGTTGGCCCCCCGGAGGAGAAGCCGGGGTTTCTCCCGGCATGGCAACCATCTTTAATATATCATCCACTGGGCTTGAAACTTCTTCCCTTGCCCTTGTGGGTTCAAATCTGATCTCCACGGGAAGACCCGGCCATTTCTTAAGGCGTTGATAAATCTCCTCATCAGCGAGACCTCCGGTCTTCGACTCTTCAGCAAATCTTCCGGCCTCTAAAAGGTTTTTCAGGGACGGATGGTTCTCGATGAGGGAGTCGGGATGGAAGTCTTTAAATCTTTTTAAGTCGAGGGACAGGCGATCCCATCGGCAGAGATTCTGTGGGAGAGAGATGGAGAGCGAGAGATTCAGTTTCTCCATGACCTGATCCGGATGATTCTGATCAATCCGAATCGGCTCCTGAAGATGATCCCTTTTCTCCTGGAGCGTGAATGGTCCTAAGGCCAATATCTTAAAAGGCAGCAAGGGATTCTGCATGGCGACCTCCTGTGGAGGATAGGTAGGTTGACCTCCGTCAGAAAGTGTGAAAAAATTGGAAGTCAGCTTTGGGCGAAAGAATGTTTGGCTTTCAGAATCTTTCGAATGCGGATCGTTTTATATTATGGGCAACCTTCCTTGGCAAAAAAGTCATGTCTCAAAAGTGAGTTATACCGCAGTAGCTTGATTACAGAAGGTCCCGCTCGAAAGATTTCTTCAATCCACCCATCCTTTTGCCCAATGGACTGCTTCGGTTGATTCTCAATTTTTTCAAACTTTCTCAGGATTTAAATATCTTCTTAAATTTAGAAGAAATGGATTTCTTTTCAGCCACCGCTCCGGTCTTTTCGGAAGACTCAAGGGGTTTCTCTTCCGGAGCCTCCTCAACCTCGCCCAGACGGCCTTCTCCAAAAAACCGGAAGAGAGGCCCCTGAGGGCTTAAGGCCAGTTCGTCGTTGGGTTTTAGGGGAGCTTCAAATCCGACAGGCTGGTGATTGATCCGGACCAATTGCTGACCGGTCAGATCCTTAACCCGGTATTGATCCTGGCCGAAGAAGATCTGGGCGTGCTGGTCAGAGAGGGCCGGATGATCCAGAGGATACTCGCACTTCGGGCTCTTTCCAATGGTGATGGGCAATTGCTTAAAGGAACGGATCGTGGGGCCATACTGGATGATGAGGGGCGCTTTCGCGGGTTGAACCGAGACTTCAGGAGTCTCCGGCCTTACAGATGAAACCTGCCCTGGCTTTTCCTCCGGGGGACGTTTCGGCGGCAGAGACGGCTCCGATTGAGGCGGTTCCATGCGCATCTTCTTTTCGGGTTCCAGGAGAGGTTTAGCCGGAGGGGCTTCCTTCTCTACTAAACCTTCTTCCACCTGTGTGAGAAAACTGACCTGAGGTCCTCCTTCTCCAAACATCAGGACATCCCCGTCTTTGAGGAAAACGTCCTTCACCTTTTTCCCATTGACAAAGGTGCCATTGGCGCTATGATCAATCAGTTTGAATTGATTTCCTTCTCTGATGATTTCGGCATGCTGACGGGAGATATGGGTGAGGTCCGCAGAGAAACGGAGGTGGCAGGAAGGCTGCCGGCCGATGGAGATCGATGACCCAGAAAAACCCGACTCTTTCCCGGTGAGGGGCACAGGGCCTTTGATATGGAAAAGTTGAACAACGATCACAGGAGGCTGTTTCATTTCTCTGGGTCTAGACTATACTAAAAGTTTTTCAGGGTCAAGAAAAAATAATTGCTCAATGGGGGATCATTTTTGTATAATAAGCCATGCTCAAAATCGGATCTTACGGCATATCCGACCTCGGTTTGAAACGAACCAATAATGAAGATGCCTTTGTTGTAAGCCCGGAGATCAATCTCTTTGTCGTTGCCGACGGCATGGGAGGAGCGGCAGCTGGAGAAGTGGCCAGTCAAATGTTTATAAAAACTTCATTAGAGGTCTTCGCAACAAACTCAGGGAGGTCTGAACGGGAAATGCTTGAATTGGTCCAGGAGGTATTCAGATTGGCCAACGAAAGGATTCTGAATCATGCGATTGAAAACCCCCATCATCAGGGATTGGGATGCACTGCAGAACTGATGACCTTCTCGGACCAAAACTATGCGCTGGGCCATGTCGGAGATAGCCGCGCCTATCTTTTTAGAAGAGGGCAATTGAGGCAACTGACCCGCGATCACTCCCTGGTCCAGGATCAGATTGATCAAGGCCTTCTGACCCCGATCGAGGCCAGGAAACATTCGTTACGCAATGTAATCCTGAGGGCTGTTGGAATCGATGAAACCTTGGCTTTGGACTTGCTGAGGGGCAAGAGTCATCCGGGTGATGTATTTCTTCTCTGTTCAGATGGATTGACCGATATGGTAGAGGATCGATCGATTCAAGACATCCTCCTTTCTCCCCTCCGCCTCGATCAAAAGGCAGAGGCTCTGATTGACCTGGCCAAATCTGCAGGAGGGAAGGATAATATCACTGTTGTCCTGTGCGAGGTGATGCACCCACAATGAGGATTAAATTTTATCAAAGCATTCTCTCGCTCTTTTTTCTTATTTCATTCCCCCTTCCGGGTAATACAGAAATCCATGGGAGACTCTATCCCCTGCCCATCGTAGAGGTTGAAAAAATCCTTATCCAATGGCTTTCCGATTCCGGTTTCGAAGTCACTCGCAAGAACCTTGAAGGTTCCCAGGTTCAATTGAAGGGGATAAAAGAAAATGAAACCCGGGAGTTGATACTCAGGCCTCACTCTCCTCTGGCTTCTCTGATCCAGCCTCGCTTTTTTTTCAAGGGTCAGCCTGCCCAAGAAAGGATTGCGGAGTTGTGGACCCATCTCGAAGATTACCTCAAAGGCGATGAGAATGTAAGAATGACCATCCCCGAGGAGGTTCCGGCCGGAGTGAAGTCCCATATGGAGTCAATCGTCTGTATCAAAGTCAATACGGGGGCCGAAGAGATTCAGTTCACAGGTTTTATTGTTGACCGAAGAGGACTCATTATATCTACCGCCCACGATCTGAAGGGGGTTCAGGAAGTGGCGATTATTCTTGCCAATGGACAAGAAAAGAAGGGCCGTCTGGTGAAGAGCGATCCCCATCGAGACCTCACCCTGATCGATATCCATTCAAAGCTGCATTCGTCTATCTCTCTGGCGAGGGTTGGGGGCCCTCTTGGGAACGGAGATAGGGTTTACTCCATCGGCTGCCCGGGCAATCATCGGAAGTTTCTTTCCGGAACGATCGATGGGCCTCTTAGATATGTCAATCGTCTTCCCCTATGGCAGGCCGAGATGGAGATTCAACCCGGCAGCAGCGGAAGCCCTGTATTTGATAGCGAGGGAAATCTTGTGGCTGTAGTCAAAGGGAGGTATCGAGGGAGCCATTCAATTGGTTTTTTGATTCCTCTACCGACGATTTTAGAATTTTTTAAGGAGAAGTAGCTCTCGTGAATTATGGCCGCTACGAGATCATAGAGGAATTAGGGAAAGGGTCCATGGGGGTCGTCTACCGGGCTTACGATCCTCAGATCGATCGGCCGGTAGCCCTGAAGGTGCTCCGTGAGGATCGCATGACCAGCGAGGCATTTGTCCAGAGATTCCTAAAGGAGGCCAAAGCCATTGGCAGGCTTTCTCATCCCAATATCGTCACTGTTTTTGATGCGGGCGAGGATAAGGGAACAATCTATATTGCGATGGAGCTCTTAGAAGGAAATTCTTTAAACAGAATGGCTGAAGACAACAGGCTGACATTAAAAGAGACTGTTCACCTCGGTATCCAGATCGCAGACACCCTCGATTATGCACACCGCAAAGGCATTGTCCACAGGGATGTGAAGCCAAGCAACATCATCCTTCAATCCAACGGGCAGATCAAGATTACCGATTTTGGAATCGCCCATATTGAAGACCCCTCTGCATTGGTTCAAACCCAGGCGGGGGAGATTCTTGGCACGCCTGCTTACATGTCTCCCGAGCAGGTGTTGAGTCGCCCTGTGGATGGCCGTTCCGATCTCTTCTCGCTTGGGATTATCCTCTATGAACTCTGCACGGGCAGACGGCCTTTCGGCGGCGAAAACATGGCGGCCATCTTTCATGCCATCACCCAGGATCATCCTCCTGAACCGACCCAAATAAATCCGGCCATCTCACAAGAGCTTTCCCAAATAATCCTGAAATGCCTGAGGAAGATGCCTGATGATCGTTTTGAGGCAGGCCATGCGCTGGCCCGTGCGTTATCCCAAAGCCTTGGAGAAAAGGAACCGCTTCCCCAAAAAGAGTCGAAAAGAAAGATCCCGTTTTTTACCCTCGTGATCCTGTTGGTTCTTGCCCTCGGAGGGCTCAGCTATTATTTCATTCTTCCGAGAGTGACGAAGCCCCCGGCAGTAGAAAAGGTCGCTTTGGGTTCCCTGAAGGTGGAGAGTCAACCCCTCGGAGCTCAGGTCTTTGTCGACGGGGCGTTCAAAGGGAAGACGCCCTTAACGCTGGGGCTTTCTGTTGGGAAGCATGAGGTGCGCCTGACGCTTCCAGAGCACCACGACTGGGAAGCTCAGGTTCAACTCAAAGAAGAGGGTGAAACCCCTTTGCTTGTTCGATTGATTCCAATCCATGAGAAATAAGCCTTAAAGGAGGGCCCTATGAAGATGATTCCAAAATTTTTTGTTTTGGTCATTGCTGTGATGGCGGCAATTTTGGGGGCAAGCGGATCCTGTTATGGCCAGATTTCATCAGGACAGGCCGCCCCTGCCTTCTCCTTAAAAGATCTCAAGGGGCGGGCCTATGATCTTTCCCAGATGAAAGAGCGGCCAATGATCATTCTCTATTTCTTCGATGTCGAATCGAGGCCCAGCCAGGAGGGGCTTTTAAGCCTCGATCAACTTGCCAAACAATATAAGGAGGCTGATATAACGGTCTTGGCTATTACCCTCTCACCCAGAGAAAAGGTGGCTAAATTTGTCGAGAGTTCAGGCCTTCTCTTTCCCGCTCTTTTAGATGGCGCAAAGGTGAGCGATCTTTATCAGGCCCGCCAGATCCTTCCTGCGGTTTGCATCATTGGTCAAGGGCTTAAGGTTCTCGACTACTTTCAAGGCGGTGGAAAAACGACTGAGACGATGCTCGTGCGCGTGGCCGAAAGGGAGTTGCAAAGGAAGCAGACCAAGCTGGCGAAGGCCATCAGCGATGAGGTCATAAAAAAGAATCCTGAGAATGTAAAGGCCAAAGCCGTCAAGGGTTACGCCGCCCTGAAGGAGGATAAACTGGTCGAAGCGGAGGGAACCTTTAAGGATCTCTCTCAGAAAGGGGCTCAAGGAGAAATCGTCGGAAAAGAAGGTTTGGTCGCAGTCTATGCCAGGAAAGGAGAGACGGAGAAAGCGTTACAATTGACTAAGGAAGTGGAACAGAAAGCTCCTGACAGGGCCTATGTTCATGTCATCAAAGGAGACATTCTCTACGGACAGGATAAGAAGAAAGAGGCTGAATCGGCTTATCAGACCGCTCTTCAGAAAAAAGAGGGGGAACTTTATCAGGAGGCTGTTAAATATAATCAAATGGGCCGGTATTATGCCAGCGCCAAACAGTATTCGAAGGCGCGAGAATACTACGATCAGGCGCTCACCGTCGATCCTTACTATATTGAGGGAACGACAAACAAAGGCCTCACCTACGAGAAAGAAGGCAAATGGGAGAAGGCCCTGGAGTCTTATCGTCAGGCGCTGGCCCTTGAAAAAACAGATTCTTTTGCCGCTATCCTGGCTAAGAAAGCCCAGGAGATGATAGAACTTCAAAAAGACGTCAAGCGTAAGGAGAGGGTTGACCAGCTGGTTAAGGAGCTGGCCGCACGGTTTAGAGGCCAGAAGGAAGCTCCTAAGAAAGTTGAAGATCCATGGACCTCTTCCCCCATGGTTCTTACCTTTGTCGATTTTCAGGAAAAGGGAGGCCTCTCCGAGAGGGATGGTTTTTCATCGGTGATGATGAGCCAGCTTGCCGACCATCTCAATGGTTCGGGCAGGGTGAAGGTCGTCGAAAGGGTTCTGATCGAACGACTCCTCGAAGAGCTCAATCTGGGTTCATCAGAGCTTGCCAATCCAGAGACCGCTCTCAAGTTGGGCAGAATCCTTGCCGCAAAATTGATTGCAACGGGGTCACTTTTTTATCTTCCTCAGGGCACCCTGTTGAGCCTGAGGTTGATCGATACGGAGACTTCAGCGATTCCCCAGGTGACCACCAGGCAGATGCCTCCCCAGGCCTCTCTGGAGAAAGAACTGTTTCAACTTAACAGGGAAATCTTAAAAACGGTGATTACTAAATATCCTCTCAAGGGGTACGTGGTGAAGGTCAGTGGCGATCAGGCGATCCTCAATCTCGGTTCAAAGCAGGGGATCGTGTCGGGGGCGAAATTTGAGGTGATCGAAGAGGGAGAGGAAATCCAGTATAAAGGCAAACCTCTCCGGAGTTCACCCAAATTGGTTGGGCGGGTGGAAGTCGTGCGTGTGGAGCCCGAACTCTGTTACGCGAAGATTCTCGATCAGGCCAGACCCTTTCGAACAGATGATAAGGTCCAGGAGAGGGCCGAGGAAATGGCATTGAGATAAGAGATGAAGCCAAAAAAAATCCTTCTAGGGATTCTCATCACTTTTAGTTTAGTCGTTCTTCTTATGGGTTGTGCTTCAAGACCTTCAGTGGGCGAGAAAGGGAGTAGTATTGCCGTCTGGGATCTCGATGATCTGAGCCTCTCAAAAGGTGTTTGGCCTGATTTGGGAGATATCCTCTCAAGCCAGATCATCGAGGTTTTAAAGAAGCGAGGAGACTATGTTGTGGTGGAAAGACAGCGCCTGCTTCTCGCCCTCAAAGAACTCCGCCTCGGGACGACCGAGCTGGCCGATGAAACGAGTCGGCTGAAACTCGGAAAGATGCTTGGGGCCAGATGGATGGTCTTTGGAGGCTATCAGATCATCGGAGATAAGATGCGTCTGGATCTTCGTTTGGTGGAGGTAGAGACAGGTAAGATTAAAAAAGCTGTTCATAGGATCGCTTCATCGACCAACTTGCAGGAATGGATCGATATGGCAGGAAGGGCGGCTGAGGAGCTGTGATCAACCGTTAGAAACGGTAAGCCAGTTGTCCCCCTAAGGAAAAGCCTTTGTAGTTGCGCTCGCTCCGGAAGAATGGAAATTCCGGGAAGAAGGCCTCCTCGTCATGCATCAAAAAACCTTTGGCAAACAATTCAGCCTCAACATGCTTTCCAAATCTTCTCGTGGCCCCAAAGCCAAGACTATATTTTTCCCTCCGGCCAACGAAACGGTTGACCGAACTTGAGAAAATGTCCGGATGGGAGGAATAATCATTTTTTTGAATCCACAGCGACTGAAAATGGGTCCTGAGGGTTGTCTTATCATCCCAAAAATAACGGAGGACAACATCCCCAACCCATTCCTTCCCGTGGCTATTCTCTGGCTCCGTTGAAAGCCTTGAAACAACCCCGATCGGGAAGACAAATTGATTTTCTGTAAACTTGCTCTTTTCTCTGAAGATTCCTCGAAAGGCAAGGTCAACATCCCATTTTTTCCGGCTATGATGAAGCCCCAACCCTAAAGAGTAAAGCTCCCCTTCCTGGTGGCGGATTTTGCTGGTATCTGTTAAAAAAAGGGTAATATCCTTCTGCTTCCATTCGTTTTTCCCATACCAGGTATAGTTTCCGAAGAGGCGACCCTGCCAGTTGGGTGAAAAATAATAACGGACCTCCGCATTCGAATTAAAGATGTCCCCTGGATCGTAATCCTTTATCTTTTGAGCAAAAAATGGGGTCTCCTGAGTAAATCCAAAATCATATTTTCCGCGCCAGAGATAACCAGCGTTGACCCCTAAGACCCATTTCCCCAATTCCTTGGCCAGCGAAAGGGTGGGATTAATATTGAACCCTTCGCCAAAATTATTGATTGAAATAAGATCAGGGTCCATAATAACCGCGAGGTCTTTTGCCTTGAGATCGGTTTTGCCTGTAGGAAGGTTGAAGTCAAGGCCAAGGAGAATGTCAACAGGCAGCTTTCCCACGATCTCATATGAAAGATTGAGTTTGGTATCCAGAAAATGGGTTAAAGATCGCTCCTCTTTATTAGGAAAGAACGTGAAAAAAGTAACTGGTTGAGCAATGCCGTCGAAATGGGTGTAGCCATATGCCGTTAATAGGCTCAGAGAAATGTCACCGTGTCGGGCTTCCACTTTGATGGGCATATAGAACTGTCTGCCTCGATTGTCTTCCGTATCTTTCCACCAGTCAAAAATAAATCCTGTCTGGGCAGTCATATCGAAGGCAGTACCGATCCCAAACCAGACGAGGATTAAGAAAAAGGGTAAAGCATATGCGAATCTTTTCATAGGACAGCATCCTCTGACCAATTCCTTCTGATTATCACTCTTATGGAGTCTCCCTTCCTTGTGAAGACGGTATGTCTTTTGGTGTTCTTACCCTTTTGGTAGCATCTTCCGGTGACAATTGGTCTGTCAGGGAACCCCGGTCTCTTAACGTACGCAACATGTCGCGGCTTCGCTTCTTTGAGTCAATAAGACCAAGGGCTTGGAGCTCCTGAAGCGCTCCACGTGCGATGCAAATCTTTGGATCTTCCTTGATCGCTGATTCATAAAATTGAGCGGCCTTTTCATAGTTTCCCCGGTCACTGGCATCAATCCCCCGGAAGAGAAGATTGAGAGCCCGGACATTGGTTGAGCAGTATCTCCTTAGCTCCTCTCTCTCCTGAGGGGTGATGTCGATCTTTAAAAAATTGATGATTTCGAAAAGGAGCCCCTTCTCAAGACGAAACAGATCTTCCATCTCCCCCATCACCATGGGCTGGCCAATGATTTTTTTCTCTCCCACATCGAGGACGCTCGATTGAATCTTGATCGATCCCCTTGTGATCTCCCCTCCGATGAGCCATCGGGCGCCCAGGATTCTCCCGACTCGAGGAGCGTTTCCGGCCTCCACCAGACCAGAAGTCCCAAACCCCATCTCCTCCACCAGGGCCTGAAGTTTAACTCTCTCCACGACCTGAAGGCCTTTGACATTGAAAAGGTCGGTGATGAGCATCAGGGCTAAACCTTTCTGAAGAGGATCGAGTTCCGACTTCCCCGTCTTGTTCTCGAAATAGAGCACAGCCACCGTATTTCGTGCCGCTATGGGGCGGAGCGCCTTCTCTTCCTCCACGGCTTTCTTGGCCCACTGCTTGATATTCTGGGTCACTATCTCGCCAGCCCATAGAGGAGAAATGAGGGGTATCAAAACCAGTAAAAACATTCCTATAATGTGATACATACTCTTTTTCATCTTAAAACCCTATTCTGGATTCATAGAATTTATCTAACTCTATATTTATTAAACAAGCATTGTCAACACTTTTTTTGACTTTTTCTTGACAAAAAGAGGTAAACTCTGTAGGCTCAATGACACCCCATAAGAGGAAAGGAGTTTTTGATGAACCGGACAGGGATTGTGAAAGATGATCGATACCTGGAGCATGTGATGGATGTCGGCCATCCGGAGAGTCCGGAACGATTAAGGGTCATCTATAAGATGCTCGAAGAACCGGAAATGAAAAGCTTTCTCGAAGAGGTGAAATCTCGTCCGGCCACCCGGGAGGAGCTGGAAATGGTCCATGCTCCGGCTTACATCGACCAGGTGGCGCAAACCTCAGGAAAGCCTTACTATCGGCTCGATATGGATACCTCCACCTGTGCTAAATCGTATGACACCGCCCTTCTCGCGGCCGGGGGTCTGTTGGAGTTGATCAGGGCTGTGATGGAAGGAAGGCTCAATAATGGATTTGCCCTGGTGAGGCCTCCGGGCCACCATGCGGAAAGAGATCGCGCCATGGGATTCTGCCTCTTCAACAATGTGGCGATCGGCGCACAATATGCGATCAAGAACTTCTCGCTGGAAAGAATCCTGATTGTCGACTGGGATGTCCATCACGGAAACGGAACTCAGAACTCATTCTATGAAGACCCGCGGGTCCTCTACTTCTCCACCCATCGTTACGGTTTCTTCTATCCCGGGACAGGGTCGGCCAACGAGTTGGGAAAGGGAAAGGGGTTGGGCTTTACGGTAAATGTTCCCCTTTCGACCGGAGCGGGCGATGCGGAATATGGAAATATCTTTGAGAAGTTCTTTAAACCCATCGCTCTCGAATATCGCCCCCAGCTCGTTCTGATCTCTGCCGGGTTCGATACCCATTACGATGATCCTCTGGGCGGGATGGAAGTCACTGAGAAAGGGTTTGCAAGGATGACTCAGGTCCTGATGGAGATCGCTGAGGCAACCGCTCAGGGAAAACTGGCCATCACACTGGAGGGGGGCTATGATGTCTCCGGACAGGGGCGGTCAGTAAAAACCGTATTAAAGGAGCTTGCCCAGGCCTCCCCCCTCGATAAAAAAGACCTGCTCGAAAAAGAGAACAACGATTATTCCCGAATCGGAGGACTCATCCTTCAATTGAAAGAGATTCAAAAGCAATATTGGAAGACCCTTTAAGAGAGCCTAAAAAAACTACTTTACGCTCTCTCGCTGGAGATTTCTGTCCCTTTCCAGAAATCTCTTTAAACCTTCCCCGATATATTTACCATCTCCTTCAACTCTTTGCCGACCTTGAAGAAGGGAAGCTTTTTGGGAGGGACTTCGACGATCTCTCCTGTCTTGGGGTTTCGGCCCTTGTAACCCCCGTAATTGCGCACCATAAAACTGCCGAACCCTCTGATCTCAATCCGTTCCCCTTTCTGCAGGCTCTCCTTCATTCCATCGAAGAGGGTGTCGACGATCACCTTGGCCACCTTCTGCGTCACATTCGTCTGCTCTGAAACTTTGTTGATGAGTTCGGCTTTGTTCATAGATCTCCCTCCTTTGGCTAAATGTTGTCGGGTATATTGCACTGATCCAACAAATGAAAATGGAATGAACCTCTTTCAATCTGAACTTTTTGAACGGATTCCTTCTACCAAGCCACTGAATTTCTTTTCAAATCCCACCCTGTTCTTATTCGTGGACCCTGCCAGAACAATCTCTCCTCCGGCCCTCGCAGGAATTCTTACCCAGACTCTCTGATGGGAGAAGAAGAAGGAGACAATGAGACCGATGATCATCAGGCTGCATCCAACCCACACGACCCAGACTCCGGGGTCTTTCGTCACCTGAAGGCCGGTATACTCCTTCGTGCTGATCTCTTCAAAAGTGAGAACAAAATCGTCCCCCCTCTGCTGGTCTAATTTGGGAACGTCTTTCAATAACCATAAGGCCCGGGGGGGCTGATTGGGCTTGAGAAGGGCAACCTGAACCCCTTCTCCGAAGTTATGGGCCTGAGGAGCATATTTCAGGATTCTAAGGAGAGCTTCGGAATGAGGGATTGGAATCGTCTCTCCCTCGAGGCCTTTCAACACCGTCTTCTCTTTCTTATTCTTCCATTGAATCCCGAGGGTGACATCCGGGATCGCTCCATAACTCGATTGATAAAACGCTAACCCTTTATAGTGGAGAGGATGGTTAACCTCAATCGTCTTTTTTAAAACCTCTTTCCCGTTCTCAAGAATTGTGAGGTCGCTCGTATACTCCTTCACAAGTTTTTCCGGCCCCTTGAGATCATAAAAGGTGACTCTGAAATCGTCACATCGGATCGCAAAACCGATCGGTTTTGCAACGTCCTCATCTTTTATTTTCAGGGCGATATGATCCACTGTCTCGCCCTCGAGGATATTGACAAATCCCCTGAAGCCAAAGAGGGAACCCAATATCCCCCCTATGAGGATGATGAGAATACTTAAATGGGTGATGTAAACTCCCAGCCTGGAGAACCTTCCCTCTTCGGAATAGAGGGTGATGGTTGATTCTCCTTCGAATCGTTGCGGGTTTTTAAACCTCCTCTTTAAAAGGGATCGAATCTCATCCTCTTTCGTCCCTGCCGGATGGGTGAGGCTGATTCGCTCCACATAGGGAAGGGTCTTGAGCATGGAGTTTTCTAACTCTTTTGCCCCGGATTCACGGGAGATCTGTCTCCAGGCCCCCGGAAACCGGTGGAGAGAGCAGGCGATCAAATTCACCGCCAGAAGCATGAGAATGGCGCTGAACCACCAGGAGTGATACATGTCAAAGAGGTTAAAGAAGTCCAGCACATTATAGAGCGCCACGCCATATCGCTGAATATATTCCGTGCTTGGCGCATTCTGTTTGATCAGCGTGCCGATAATGGAGACGATGGCGAGTATAATGAGAAGAAAGATGGTAAGTTTTAGCGAGCGGAAAAAATCGAAGGCGATATCCAAAATCCCTTTTTCTTGATGGTCCATTGTGACCTCGGAAGTTCATCTATTTCTTTAAAAACGAATCCATGCGGGCCCGCCCGCCAAAGACAGGCATTACAGAATGCAGGCAAGTATTTGAAATGTCTAACATATGCGGTTGTTTGCTGTCAAGTAAATTTGCCTTAAAAAAAAGGGTAGTTCCCTGTCGGACCTACCCTTTTAATCCTGTAAAACTTTTCAGCCTATTTCTTTGCTTTCACATGGCACTGAGTGCAGCCGGCCGGCCCGGTGGGCTTATTGGCCTTCTTCAGATCATCATGGCATCCCTTGCAGCTGTTGTGGAAAGCCTCTTTTGTACCGAGAACTTTACCTTCTGTTTTGGCCTTGTGACAGTCTTTGCACATCTTGCCCGTGGTCTCACCCTTTTTCCAGGTGTGGTGGCACTTTAAACAGTCGATCTTGTAATTATCAATATGTTTCTTGTGAGTGAAGGTCACCTTTCCGTAAGGGACCTCGTAGGTGATCACATCTTTTGCAAAAGCGCCGCTGACCATGAGCAGTGAAAGAATAAACCCGGCCAGTACCCCAATGCTGATTAAGCCTTTCTTCATTCCAGTTTCACCCCCTTTCTTTTCAATTTATTAGACGCCGAAAGTCTAACAGATATTCATTTTTTGTCAAGAAAAAAATGGGGAAAATGGATAGTTTGTGAAAATGTTTCTTATCTCTGATACCTTTGAGGTTCAAATAAGCATCATCATAGAAACAAAGAGAAACCCCTTTAAGATGTTTCCTTGATTATTCATTTCAGATTTGGTAAGTTAGGTCATCCTTAGCTACCTCTTCCCCCTCTCCCCTGCTTACTGTAGGCAGGGGAGAGGGCGGGGGTGAGGGATGGGTGATTTGAAAACATGCGGGTTACTACATAAAGCCTATTCTCAAAAAGAATGGGCTTTTTTGTTTTGAAATCACAAATTGTGGTTTCAAGTTTAGGGGGAGCGATTCCTCTTTGTTGGGATAACGCTGGACCGAGAAATGGAGGGGTTTTGAGTGACTAAAAGCAAGCGAGATAACGGAGCCAATCTGGGCTTTGAGCAAAAGCTTTGGCAGGCGGCAGACAAGCTTCGAAGTAACATGGACGCTGCAGAGTACAAGCATGTTGTCCTTGGACTAATATTCCTCAAATACATTTCTGATGCGTTTGAGGATCACCGCGCCATGATTAATCGGGAGGCATCTGACCCCAAGAGTGAATGGTATGTCAAGGAGCCTCAGGAACGCTACGAGGTTATGGAAGATCGCGATGAGTACATGGCAGCAAACATCTTCTGGGTGCCAAAAGAGGCAAGATGGGATTTTCTTAAGAAGAATGCGAAGCAACCGTTAATCGGGAAGGTTGTTGATAGCGCCATGGACACCATTGAGAAGGACAATCCCTCGCTTAAAGGCGTGCTGCCTAAAGATTACGCCAGGCCCACTCTTGATAAGGCAAGGCTGGGAGAATTGATAGACGTGGTAGGCACGATTGGCCTGGGCGACTCGGAGAACAGGAGCAAGGACATTCTCGGAAGGGTTTATGAGTACTTCCTCGGGCAGTTTGCAGATGCCGAAGGCAAGAAAGGCGGCCAATTCTACACGCCAAGGAGCATAGTCAAGCTGCTTGTCGAGATGCTTGAGCCTTACAAAGGCAGGGGGTTTGACCCGTGCTGCGGTTCTGGCGGGATGTTTGTCCAGAGCGAAAAGTTTGTGCAAGCTCATGGCGGAAAGATAGGCGACATTTCCATTTACGGACAGGAATCGAACCCCACTACGTGGCGCTTGTGCAAGATGAACCTCGCAATCCGGGGAATAGATGCAGACATCCAATGGGGAGACAGCTTCCATAATGACCAGCACAAGGACTTAAAGGCAAATTTCATCCTTGCCAATCCGCCTTTTAATGACAGCGACTGGAAAGGAGAGCTTTTAAGGGATGACGCAAGGTGGAAATATGGCACGCCGCCTGTGGGGAATGCCAACTTTGCCTGGGTGCAGCAATTCATCCACCACCTTGCCCCAAACGGCATCGCAGGGTTTGTCCTGGCTAACGGCTCCATGTCCTCCAACACTTCCGGCGAGGGGGAGATAAGGAAAAACATCGTTGAGGCTGACCTTGTTGACTGCATGATAGCCTTGCCGACACAGCTTTTTTACAACACCATGATTCCGGCATGCCTCTGGTTTGTCACGAGGGACAAGAAGAACAGCAAATTCAGGGACAGGAGAGGGCAGGTATTATTCATAGATGCCCGCAAGATGGGTGTCCTGGTTGACCGCAGGCATAGAGAGCTAACGGATGAGGAGATTCAAAAGATAGCTAAGACGTACCATGCATGGCGGGGCGAAGGCGGGAAATACGAGGACGTTAAAGGTGTCTGCAAATCTGCCAAGCTCGATGAGATTAGAGAACACAGCCATATCCTGACCCCGGGGCGTTATGTTGGCGTTGAGGAAATTGAAGAGGATGAAGAAGCTTTTGAAGAAAGAAGAAAGAATCAATATTGGATTGAAGCAGCGATTGCTGTCAGGAGTAAATAATAATGGCGGAAATAAACTTAACTCAGGCAGAAGCAGATTCCCTTATTGCAATGGAAAAAATAAAAATGGATACCCAGATTTGGGATTATCCCGGGCTTGGGGGGCGAATTAGCATACCTTTAGTCTCTCGAAATAAACGTGAGAACTTTATTCTTGATATTGGTCGTGGGAAAATAGATCTATTAAAAGGAAATTATCAAAACAGAGCTCATCAAGTTGTTGTGCTTGTTCGTGTTGATTTTGGTGGTCAACCGCATAGAAATCCTGATGAACAAGAAATCTCATCTCCTCATTTGCATGTTTATAGAGAAGGTTATGGGGACAAGTGGGCAATTTCTGTTCCTCATGATAAATTTCCTGATACAAAAGATTTGTGGCAGCTTTTGGAAGATTTTATGCGCTATTGTAATATTATTGAACCTCCAAATATTGAAAAAGGGTTATTCATATGATTAATGAAGTTCAAGATTTACTTGATAAATATCTTCGTTGGCTGAAAGACAAAACGGTTTTACGGCAGATTAAAGATTGGGTTGAGATTACCACTCCATACCTTGATCGCCATAATGATTATCTCCAGATATATGTTAAGCGTGACAACAATGGATTTATCTTAACTGATGATGGCTATACAATTGGCGATTTGCGACAATCTGGTTGTGAATTGGAAAGCAAAAAGCGCAAGGAACTGCTTATGCTTACGCTTAATGGTTTTGGTGTTAAAGTTGACAATGAAGCGTTGTTAATTCATACATCTGCGGATAATTTTGCTTTGAGGAAACATAATCTTATCCAAGCTATGCTCGCCGTTAATGACCTTTTTTATTTATCTGTGCCAATGGTTGTGAGTCTTTTTCTTGAAGATGTTACTTCTTGGTTGAACGCAAATGAAGTTCGGTACACTCCTAGGGTTAAATTTACAGGGAAGTCGGGTTATGATCATATGTTTGATTTTGTTATTCCTGCCTCAAAAAAATACCCGGAGCGTATTTTACAAGCAATTAATCGGCCTAATCGGGATAATGCTCAAGCATTTGCTTTTTCATGGATTGATACAAAAGAAGTTAGGCCAGCAAACTCTTTGGCATATGCTTTTTTAAATGATTCCGACCATGCTCCAGTTTCAGTTTCAAATGTTGTTGCCGCATTGAAAAATTATGGCGTTAGACCAGTTTTGTGGACTAAGCGCGAAGAATTAAAAGAGCAATTAGTCGCATAATGAGCCGCATAATAACCGAATCAGACGTTGAGCAGGCAGCCTTAGACATATTTGAAGAGCTGGATTACAAGACTCTTTACGCCCCTGACATCGCCCCTCCGCCAGAAGGCACAAAACCGGAAAGGAAAACTTACTCCGATGTCGTCCTGGTAGAAAGATTAGCCAAAGCAATTGACAAGCTCAACCCTTCCATCCCGAAGGAGGTAAAGGAAGAAGCCATAAAGAAGGTTTTGAGGACAGAAAGCCCCAAGCTCATCGTTAACAACCAAAGCTTCCACGGGATGCTGGTTAATGGGTTAGATGTCGAGCACAGAACGAAAGATGGCCGTATTGCCGGGGACAAGGTTTGGCTCTTCGATTTTGAAAAGCCAGAGCGCAATGAATTCTTGGCAGCCAACCAGTTCACAGTCATTGAGAACAACTGCAACAGACGGCCGGATATAGTCATCTTCGTCAATGGCTTACCATTAGCAGTTATCGAGCTTAAAAACCCTGCTGACGAAAACGCCACAGTCTGGACGGCCTTCAGCCAGTTTGAAACCTACAAAAACGAAATCCCATCACTCTTTAACTACAACGGAATGCTGGTGGTCAGCGACGGCATGGAAGCAAGGGCAGGAACGATAACCTCCGGCAAGGAATGGTTCATGCTCTGGAGGACAATAGACGGGAAGGAAATTAAGTCAGACATCAGAAGCAAGTCAATGGAAGTCCTTCTTAAAGGGATGTTTGAAAAAGGACGCTTCCTTGACATAATCAGGCACTTCCTCGTCTTTGAGAAAGAAGACAATGCCCTTCTTAAGAAACTCGCAGGATACCACCAATATTATGCTGTAAACAAGGCAATGGAAGCCACGATAAAGGCGTCAAGCACAAAAGGCGACAAGCGGTGCGGCGTTGTGTGGCACAGCTAGGGAGCAGGAAAAAGCCTTACTATGGTGTTTTACACAGGAAAGCTTGTCTTAGCATTAGATAACCCTACCATTGTGTTGCTCACAGATAGGAATGACCTGGACGACCAGTTGTTTGAGACATTCAGCAGGTGCAACGAAATATTACGGCAGAAGCCTGGTCAGGCCGAAACAAGATCTGAGGTAAGAAACCTCTTGAAAGTGGCCTCAGGCGGCATAGTCTTCACCACGATACAGAAATTCCTGCCTGACGAGAAATACGACCCATACCCGTTGCTTTCTGAAAGGCGGAACATCGTTAAGCGACCCTCCAGGCTGGCAGGAGCACATCAGAAACAAGCAAAGAAGAAGGGACATTGGGGATAGGATGAAAGATCCCAACGATCCCCTTAAAATCGTAATTGTAAGGGATATGTGGCTTACAGGCTTCGATGTAAAGAACCTGCACACCATGTACGTTGACAAGCCTATGCGCGGCCACGGTCTTATGCAGGCGATAGCAAGGGTGAACCGCGTCTTTAAGGACAAGAAAGGCGGCCTTGTCGTTGACTATATAGGCATAGCGGATGAGCTGAAAAAGGCTTTGGCAGAATACACCGAAGGCGACAGGAAAGAAGTAGGTATACCGCAGGAAGAAGCAGTAGCAATAATGCTTGAAAAATACGAGATAGCAAGCGCCCTGCTGCAAGGCTTCAATTACAAGAACTTTTTCAAGGCAGCCCCAAAAGACAAGATGGCTATAATTGCCTCGGCCATGGATTACATCCTTGGACAAAAGGATGGGAAAGAAAGGTTCGTAAAATACACGACAGAGCTTCTCTGGGCATTCGCTCTTTCGGTTCCAAACGAAGAAGCATTAAAAATCAGGGATGACGTAGGGTTCTTGCAGACAGTTAAGTCACAATTCATAAAGAACACCACGACGACAGGCAAGGCGCAGGAAGAGCTTGACACCGCAATAAGGCAAATCATCTCAAAGGCAATAGTCTCCGACAAGGTGGTGGATATCTTCGACTCCCTGGGCTTAAAAAAGCCGGACATCTCGATCCTGTCAGACGATTTCCTTGAAGAAATCAGGGGTATGAAGCAGAAGAACCTCGCCTTCGAGCTGTTGAAGAAGCTCCTCAGTGACGAGATAAAGGCAAGGGCAAGGAAGAACCTTGTCCAATCAAAGTCCTTTGCCGAAATGCTGGAAAAATCCATAAGAAGATACCAGAACAAGAGCATAGAAACAGCAAGAGTAATCGAGGAATTGATAAGGCTGGCAAAGGACATGCGTGAAGCAAACAAGAGAGGAGAAAAACTAAATCTTACAGAGGATGAGCTTGCCTTTTATGATGCCCTTGAAGTCAACGATAGCGCAGTCAAGGTATTAGGCGATGAGACATTAAGGACAATAGCAAGGGAGCTTGCAGACACAATAAGAAACAACGTGACATTAGACTGGACCTTGAGGGAAAGCGTGCAGGCAAAGCTCAGAGTAAATGTTAAAAGAGTCTTAAAGAAATACGGCTACCCACCGGACAAGCAGAAAAAGGCGACCGAAACCGTCCTTGAACAGGCGACATTAATTGCCAAAGACTGGGCAGAGAAGGCAGCTTGAGGTCCATAAAGAATATAAATTGGGTATAGATTCTTATTTTAGGCTTTGATTTTTAGCAAAGGCAATTGAAAGTGTGAGCATATTTTCAAAGAGATTCTATGAATCGAAACGATTTAACCGGACTCCATTACATCACCACCATAAGCAATGTTCCTTCGATTATGACCAGAGGCATCCTTTCCCACAAACGGTCGAAGAAGATAAACCATAATTCTGTTGCCATGGAAGTAATACAGGAGCGAAGGGATGAGAAAATTGTTCCTGGGGGACGTCCATTGCACGAATATGCCAATCTGTATTTCCATGCCCGAAATCCGATGCTTTACGTTCGGCAATCTCAACATATAGATCTTTGTATCTTACGTGTAAGTGCAGAAATTCTCGACTTGCCAGGAGTTGTTATTACCGATAGGAATGCGTCAAGTGATTACGCTCGTTTTGCACCTGCCCCCCAAGGTCTTTCCATTGTTGACAAAGATTTGACTTTTGCTGCATACTGGACCAATCCTAACCCATTCGAGGCAATGCGCCGTAAGTCAGCAAAGTGTGCGGAAGTATTGGTTCCAGATCGGATAGACCCTGTTCTTATTATGGGGGCTTATGTTTCATGCACTGAAGCGAAGGCAACCCTTGAGACAGCAGGGATAGATATTCCAATTACCATAAATCCACACCTTTTCTTTAGATAAGGAGGGATTAGAAATGGTTAAGGTATTAATGGGTGATATTCTACAATCTAATGCACAGACTCTCGTCAATACAGTAAATTGCGTTGGAATCATGGGGAAGGGGATTGCGCTTGAATTTAAGGAGCAGTTCCCTGACATGTTCGATGATTATGTGGCTCGATGCAATCGTAATGAGGTTAGGCTTGGCAAGCCCTACTTGTACAAAAGGCTTACACCACCCTGGATCTTGAACTTTCCGACAAAGGGCCATTGGCGTTCAGTTTCACGCATTGAGGACATTGTGAAAGGTCTAAAATATTTGCTTCAACACTACAAAGAATGGGGAATTATATCCCTGGCTGTGCCCCCCCTTGGGTGTGGTCAAGGGCAATTGGAGTGGAAGATAGTTGGGCCGACTCTATACCGCTTTTTGAATCAGTTAGACGTCCCTGTGGAACTCTATGCGCCTCACGGTACACCACGCGAAGAACTGCAACCTGAATTCCTTGATCAAGAGTTAGATATTAAACCTGCCGAGCCAGGATTGCCCCCAGAAAGGGTTAAGCCCGCATGGGTTGCGGTCGTTGAGATTCTAAGCCGGCTGGAACAAGAACCCTATCACTGGCCCGTAGGTCGAACTACATTTCAGAAAATTGCATACATAGCTACCCAAGAAGGCTTGCCCACCGGGCTACATTATCGAAAATCAAGTTTCGGTCCCTTCGCACCAGAGTTAAAGGGTGTTATCACCCGATTAGTCAACAATGGCTTAATACGAGAAGAGCAGCTTGGACGAATGTTTGCGGTTAAGGTTGGGCTGACCTTTGCAGATGCACGTAAAGTCTACATGAATGAACTGGCGCAGTGGGAGTCGATTATTGAGAAAACAACAGATTTATTCATGCGTATGCAGACGAGGCAATCTGAGGTTGTAGCAACAGTTATTTTTGCTGCCAACACATTGGCAAATAGAAAAAAAGAGCAACCTTCTGAAACAGAAGTTTTAACTGAAGTGATGCAGTGGAAACAACGCCGTCGCCCACCACTTGATAACGATGAGGTAGCTTACACAATACGTAATCTTGCTGCTTTAAGTTGGCTGAAGGTAAAACCAAGTCTGGATTTACCAATAATAGATGAGGTATTTGCTCATTTATAAATGATTCGTCAGAAATGGGGAATCTTTGTGGGGTTGATTATTGAGTTACAAATTAAAAAGAACAGTTTCTAAACCATTATCGGATTCAAGGATCGTTTTCAATAGCAGGTGACGTGATTCTCCCAACTTCTGCCATCACTGCATTAGAAAAAATAAGGACATATCCCATTTTGTTGGAGGGCTGAAATGAGGTTCCTTCACACGGCAGATTGGCAGATTGGTATGAAAGCGGCTGCGCTGGGTGATGCCGGTGCGCGTGTTCGTGAGGAGCGCTTGGCCGCAGGCAGGCGCGTTGTTGAAGCTGCAAAGAGCCATCATGTAGACTTTGTCTTGGTCGCAGGAGACCTGTTTGAGGACAATGCCGTGGACCGGGTGCTGGTTCAAAAGGTGGTGGACATCCTAAGCTCGTTTGGCGGGCCGGTATTCGTCATACCTGGCAACCATGATCCACTTGTGCCAGGTTCTGTTTGGGAGCATCCGTCTTGGAAGTCTGCATCAAATGTGCATGTCTTGCTTGAGGAAGCCCCAGTTGAGGTTCATGGTGGTGTTCTCTATCCATGCCCAGTACGGGAGAAGCACTCAGGACTCAATCCCACGGCTTGGATACCTTCGGAGCGGGATGAACGTATCCGAATCGGGATGGCCCATGGCACTATGGAGAATATCCGGCGAGACGAGCCGGACTACCCCATTCCGCGAGACGCCGAAAAGCGGGCAGGTTTGGACTTTCTGGCGTTGGGACACTGGCACTCTTATGGAACATATTCGGGTCCGGACGGGATCATCCATATGGCATATTCCGGCACACACGAGACCACCAAGTTCGGAGAACGCGATAGCGGAAATGTGCTCATCGTTGAGATTCTGAGTCCCGGAGCGCCACCCACAATCACGCCTGCCCGGACAGGGCGTCTTGATTGGATTACGGTCGAAAGAGATTTACGCGAACACGGAGACCTTGTGCGGGTCCGTGAATATATCGAATCTCTGGCCAACCCCAGTAACGCGCTGGTTGACGTATCGCTTTCAGGTCTTCTGCTGGCGGATGAGCGAGGCGAGCTTGACCACATTGAGCACATTCTCAGTTCACGGTTTCTGTGGGTGAAGCTTGATGCATCTCGCTTACAACCCTCACCGGAAGATGAAGCCTGGATAACCAACCTTCCGCCAGGAATCATCCGAGACGCGGCCATGCGCCTACGCGACACTTCGGGCGCTTCGCCAGAAATCGCGGCCCGTGCGCTTATGGAACTCTACGCGATTGTGGGGGAGGGCCCGCATTGAATATCCGATCAATAAGGGTTGCTGATTGGCGCTGTTTTCTGGACAATGTCGAGATCGGTCCCTTCGAAGAAGGCCTGAACATCATCCACGCCCCCAACGGTACGGGGAAGTCAACGCTTTTCGAGGCATTAAGGCGTGCTCTGCTCGATGGACACAAAGTAACCGGGAAGGACGTGGAAGCCATCCGCCCATGGGGGAGAAACCTGGCTCCCAAGGTGACGGTCGAGTTCACCCATACCGGCCAGGAATATCGATTAACAAAACAGTTTCTCGATGATCCAAGCGCCCTGCTTGAGCGGAAAGAGAACGGTCGGTTTCGCCGGCTGGCCGAAGGAACCTCAGCTGATGAGCAGGCACGGGAGATTCTCACTAAAAATCCGCCAGGGAAGGGGTTATCCAAAACACCAAACTGGGGCATTGCCCAGGTGCTTTGGGCGCCACAGGGGGACCTGGCTATTGGCCCGCTTACGGGCGATGTGGTCTCTGATATCCGGAGCATGCTGAGTGCACAGGCTTCAAGCGGCGGGACAGGCCCTGTAGAAAAGCGCATCGCCGAACGATACCTCCAGTTCTTCAGCACCAAGGGTAAGTTGAAGACCGGTAAAGAAGCGCCTCCATTGGCCCGATTACGAGAAGAACTCGAAGAAGCAATTGCAACCCGACAAAAGGCGTATGACCTTCTCATTGCTTTCGAGGAAGCCTCGCGCCGGGTTGAGGAGCTTCGTGCCAGGCGCACACAGGCGCGCTATAACGCGGACGAAACGACGAAAGCCCTTCGTAACGCACGAGCTGTTTCAGACACATACCGCAAGCTGGTGGCGGAGCGAGACCAGCGGTCTGAACGAGTCACTGGGGCCGAGGCGCAGTATGGGGAACTGAAGCAACGCATTGATCTCGTCAAGTCTACCGAAAAAGACTTGGCCGGAGCCCAAGAAAGACTGGCTGCGCTCGAAAGCGAAGTTCCATTGAAAGATAGAGAGGTGCAGGAACGAGAAAAGGAGGCTGCAAAGCGGAAGGCTGAGTTGGAGGATGCCCGGAAGGGCCGGGAAGCTGTCGAGGCAGCGGCCCAAATGGCGGATGCGGCCCGGCGGTTCAATGATTGCCGCCGGGAACTACGGCGTATTGACAAGCTTATAGCGAAAATCGAGGAAGCCGATAAAACCCTGACTCAGCGCCGACAGAAACGGAACGCCCATGTGGCGCCCGATACACGGGTCCTCAAAGCGGTTCGAAAGACCATCAAGGACCGTGATGATGCTCAACTTCGCACTGAAGCGTCGCTCATCACACTGGAAATCGTGTCCCACAAGGACGATTCAGTCGAGGTTGTCTCTGGTGAGACGACCGGTTCCGCTCAATTAAAGGCAGGGATCCCGACTCAACTACGAGGCTCCCCGGAAGTGGTGGCCGAAATCCCCAGTGTTGCCAGATTGCGTGCTTCGGGGCCTGTGGGTTCTGCCGAGGAGCATAGGGAAGCACGGGTGAAAGCCGAAAAGAAGTTGAAGGAATTGACCGAACCATTCGGCACATCCAATCTGGATACTCTGGAATTGCTCGCGGAGAAGGGCAAGGAACTCGATGCGAGCGTAGGAGAGGCAGAAACCAAACTTCAAACACTCCTGGCCGGCCGCATGTTGGACGAGTATGTCCAAGAACGGAATGTCCTCGAAATAACGTATAAAAGTTTCCTTAGCACTTATCTGGATTGGGCGGAAAAAACCCCTGATACGGACGCACTCCTGGCGGAGGCAGAAAATACGAAACAGGCCTTCATCAAGCATGTCGAGAATGCGGAGGCGGCCTGGGATAAGGCACAAAGTGCGCTGAGAGCCGTTGCCGGGCAGAAGGAGACACTATCCCGCCGACTTGGGGACGCTAAGAACCAGGTGGCGGGTCTGAAGGAGAAACTGGTCGAACTGACCAGTGACGGCAAATCCTTGCAGGGGAGGGAAGCGGAGCTTCAACGAAGCACGATGGCCTGGGAAGCAGCACGGGCGCGTCTCGCTGAGATCCAGGGCCAGTTGGGGGGATATGTAGATGACCCCACAGTTGTTGTAGAGCGGCTCGAAGCTCAACTTGAGGCAGCCAATCAAGAATCCAGCCAAACACGAGAACAGGAAGTTAGGGAAGAGGCAAAGTTGGAGGGCCTTTGTGCCCAAGGGCCCTATTCGGCACTCGCCACAGCTGAGGAGAGAGTTGCTCAGCTTCAGCATGAAGTAAGACGTGAGGAATTGCGCGTCGAAGCAATCCGTCTATTGTATGACACAGTGTCCGCATGCCGCAGTGAAGCAATTGCTGCGGTATCAAGGCCCGTCGAGGCTGTGGCAACGAGAACGTTGCAACGCATTGCTGGCCGTCGGTTGGGACGTGTCGAAGTTGGGGATTCCTTTGAACCCTCGGCAGTGGTGCCAGAATCTATCGAGCAGGCTGTGACCTTAGACAACCTCTCCGGGGGTGAGCAGGAGCAGTTATACCTGGCGACGCGACTAGCTTTAGCTGAAGTCTTGGGGAAGGAGGAGCGCCAGCTTGTGGTGCTGGATGATGTATTAACGGCTACAGACACAGGCCGGTTGGCCAGGGTGATGAATGTTTTGGAGGAAGCTGCACAGCGACTGCAGATTTTGATACTAACGTGCCATCCGGAGCGCTATCGCGGATTAAAACGTGCGGCTTTCTTCGACCTTGAGGCACTGACTGCTTCTCCAATCTCTTCGTGACGGCAACCCTGAAGGTAAATCTTTTTTGCCTGGCTTCAAACAGGAATCCTTTGCCGAGTTCGAGGAGAAAATGTTCGATCCGGTTGATGATGGCCGTTTCCAGATCGGTTTCGGAATAGGCGGCTTCCTCTTTGAGTCCCAGAAATTCCAGGACATAGGGATATTTCATCAGGTCTTCGGGTTTTTCCACAATCTGTCCTTGCTTGCCGAGATCGCGAACCTTTTTCTTGTCTCGACTCAGGGCGAGCCGTTCATAAAGTGACGAGTTGAACTGTCGCCGCAGCTCACGAAGCGACCAGGATGGTAAATGGGGTCGAATCTTTACGGGCCGGAAAGAGGGTCACATCTTCAAATAAGGGCAGAAAGGGTCAGATCCCAACATACAACACATAAGTGGAGATTACCCGGGAATTGGGGACAGGTTCCTTTCTTGAATGGTCTCTCTGGCTCTGATTTCGCCGGCGAAACCTTCCGCGTCCTCAAAGAAAAAGAGAAAAGCGAGAAGGAGGAGAATTGACTCGTGAGGAACTTCTTGAAATCATCGCTGAAGTCCAAATGCCTGAGCGACTTTTCGAACAGAGAAAAATATGATGCCTGGATTAGCCAGAGCCGGATCACTTCCAAGGGGAGGATTGACGATGTCCTGGTAAACATCGAAGTTGCCGAACGCGCTGGAAGACGTCTCATCTTCCGAAATGCAGGGGTTCTCTTCTTTGCAAAGGATGTAAACCATTTCTTTCCCCAGGCGTATGTCACTTGTCTTCTAACAAAGGGTATGGACAAGGTTAACATTCTGGATCGCAAGGATTTTGCTGGAGGTCTGGTGAGCAACATCGAGGAAAGCCTCCGTTTCATTGAGAGGAATACACGGACTGGCTACCGCATCGAGAAGTTACGACGCGAGGATGTGCCCGAATATCCCATGCGTGCGCTGCGGGAAGCGATTACCAATGCCGTAATGCACCGGGACTACTTTGAAGCAGGCGCAAATGTTTTCGTTGAAATATACGATGATCGGATTGAGATCAGCAACCCGGGAGGCTTGCCAAGAGGGCTAAGCAGAGAAGAACTTGGCACTCGCAGTGTGAGGCGGAATCCGCTTATAGCCGACCTTCTTCAGCGAATCGCCCTTATTGAGAAAGCAGGGACAGGAATCCGGCGTATGATTGACGATGCAAGGAAGCATCAATGCCCTGAACCAAAATTCACAGTTAATGGATTCTTTACCGCCACTTTTTGGCCAAACGTCGAAATAGCTCGTAAGATTACCGATCAAATCACCGAACAAGTTGGTGACCAAGTTACCCCGCAAGTTACCCCCCAAGTCACCCTGCAAGCTACCCCGCAAGTCATAGCAGTTCTTGAAGCTGCCCGAACGGCCCGCACTCGGGAGGAATTGCAGAGGGCAGTTGGTCTAAGGGACCGTGAACACTTTCGCAAGACATACCTTGAGCCATTGCTTGTTGCCGGCTGGCTTGAGATGACGATTCCAGATAAGCCGCGAAGCTCCAAGCAGTGCTACAGGACGACCGATCTGGGACGTAAGGGTCTGGCCCAATGGAATGGAGGAAAATAGATTTCAAAGTTTGAAATAGCAAAAACCAAACTGATTTTGCTGGGGAAACAAAAAGAAAGTGGTTGGGAATGAAATGGGGTCAAATCTTTATTCTTGAATTAAATTGTAAGCATGCTGTAGCGGGTCGGGCCAAGCGAACCATTTAAATCGTAAGTTTATATCGAGAAAAATAGGGGCAATGAGGGACTTAGGGGAAGCATGGACGGTATAAATCGTGCAAATGTGAAAGCAGGCTTACAGGTTTTAATTGTATTAAAGAAAGACCAGCATTCTGGAAAACTAACCGAAGGTATAGTAAAAGACATTCTGACGAAATCTCCTACTCACCCCCATGGCATTAAAGTCCGCTTGGAAAGTGGTGAAATTGGCCGGGTTAAAAAAATAATGTAAGGAATATGGTGGGACAGTTATTTCTGTTTCAGAGGAATCACATTGACCTTGTTGGAATCTGCGTTTCTGGGCGATTCCGCCTTCCGCAGAAGATTCGGGGGCACATTCCAGCGCAGTCCATCATCGGTGATTACAGTAACCGTTTTCCTATTATAGCGGGTCAACATTCCGACCACGGGTGGATGATTCCCTGGTTGGAAAATCACACGATCGCCAATCTTGAACTCCAACATTCGCCCATGCGCCCGCATCTGGTTTAGGAAGCGAAGTCGCTCCACGATCCTATGATTGAGATCGACCAGTTCCGCCTCGGTAAGTTCGTCAATGTCAATCTTCATGGGACTGCCTCCCTAATTCGGAAATCCTTGCCCAATAGATAGGTTGATGTTTTTACAGGATTTCGACTGCTCCTAATATGCGCTCTTTTGTTTCGAGTGGAGTGTTATTCTGCCTGGCTTTTTCTACGATCTCCTTGCCCATTAAAGCGGCGCCAAGGGCTCCGGTGATCAGGGGGTCTTCGGGGACAAGAACTTTATGACCCAACTGTTCCGAAAGGGCTTTAAGCAATCCTCTATTTTTAGCGCCTCCACCAGTCACAATGACAGAATCTTCCACCTTTAACCGATTGACCATTCGGCATATCCTGTCCGCAAGTGACTGGTGGACTCCTGCGAGGAGGTCGGAGAGGGGAACACCCTCTGCGATACTGGCAGCCACCTCCTGTTGGGCATAGATGGTGCAGATGTTGCTTATCGTTGCGGGATGACTGCTCTGCAAGGAGAAATCCCCAACAGTATCCAGAGATACCCCGAGCGTATCAGCGATCACCTCTATAAATCGACCGCTTCCAGCCGCGCACTTATCATTCATCACGAAATCGATGACCTTCCCAGAGACGTCGATCTTTATTCCTTTCACATCTTGCCCGCCAATATCGATGATCGTCCTGGCTTCGGGGAAGAGATGGACAACCCCCCTCGCATGGCAGGTGATCTCGGTGAACTGTTTGTCGGCAAAAGGGACGTTAATTCTACCGTAGCCTGTGGCGACAATAAAGGTGATTTCCTGAATAGTGAGGGCGGCTTGATTCAGGGCCTCTTCCATCACTTTGTTCGCCAACCGGCGCTGCTCCGGACCCGTCGGTCCAATGATCGATGCGATGATTCCTTTGTTCAGGATCACCGCCTTCGTCATCGTTGAACCGATATCAATGCCGGCAAAATAGGAGGTCAATGGTATCTCTCAAGGGTTGAGGCCCCCTCACCTCGGTTTCGAGTCGCAACGACCTTCCCCTCTCCCCGCTGGGGAGAGGGAGGGGGTGAGGGGGATTAGGCCGCCCTGTTGGATCGAATCGATGCCAGGGTTTCGATGAAGGCGTCGATTTTGTTTCTCGTATCGACCTCCGAATAGGAGGTGATGTCGATGATATCGCTTTCCATAATCAAGGAGGGCAGTTCCCTGTAAACCTTCTCCTTCTTTCCGTTCTTACCGATCACATAGACAGGAATGGGTTTATAGATTTTTGCCAGTTGATGTAACTGCCAGATGAGACCCACATGCCAGGTTCGGCATGAAAAAGCCTCATGCATGACCACTCCGTCAATCTTGTATTCTTCAATCCAGTTGATCAATCGTTCCACGTCGGGCTCGGATCCGGGCCGCTTCTTGGCTTTATCATACCAGAAGGTCCAGTAACCGAGCCACCTCCATGCCAGATGCTCGATGGGATCTTTTGTTTCGGGAAGATCCATCTCGTTGAGAGGAGCAACCATTCGGTAGGTCGTCTCCACAGGAAAGGATGCTCCCTTGCTATTGAAATAATTGAAATCATTCAGAGCATACCAGGCAGGCAACCCGCCTCCCCACATCAACCTGTACTTCTCGTTTTCAACCTCCCCTTCTCCTTTGGCGATCTTCTCCTCCAATTCCTTCTTTAGGTCCACAAAGAAATCATAAGCCTTCTGGGTCGCCATCATAAAGTTGATCGGCACCATGGTATTCATGGCGTCGCCTGTCCCCATGGGGCAGGGCGCGGCCCGCCGGAGTTTATAGGTCTCGTCAATCAAATTCCAGGTCCGATCGCTCAGGTCCACCAGCTCCCTCAGCCGATCATAATCCATCTTCTTCTTCGTCTGCTCTTCGAGGAAGGCCGTCAGCCCTCGCAACTGTTTGACGATATATTGATGGTAATAGCCCAGGACCTCCCTGTGGTCCCGATTCTCCTGGAAAAGGGGATAGGGAAGATCAATATTATAGATGGGGACATCCGGCATAAATTGCTGGGAGGCCTGATACCACTTCGATCGAGGATCGCAGAGGATCTGTCCGCTTGAGATCATAAAATCGGGCCTGACCTGCCCGCCCCAGGGAGCCTCCGGAGGCATCTGCCCCAGTTCCTCTCTCCACTGATCAAAACCGATCCCGCAAAGGGCATATGTGCATAATGAACGGGAGAGACCGAGCGATTCCGCTCGTTGCAGGAACCTCTCCGCATCCCTCTTTGCGCCGCAGATGCCGGCAAAATTTTCCGTCCACACCGGGATCACGTCGAGCGCCCTGAATATCTCCTCGTGATGGCAGACGATGAAGGTATAGGCCACTTTCTGTTTTCCCTCCGCCTTTGCCTGCAGGGTCCCGGTGATAAACTCCTTCACCATGGGGCCGATGGAAGCAGCCGCCTTTGTGGCGGTCATCCTCTTCTTCGGTTTCGCTTCTTTCCGCTCCTCTGCCATAATTGAAACCTCCTTAATAAAAAGCTTGGGTTAAAGGGTAACGGTGAGGATGCCCGTTTCGTTAAATTGAAAATGATGTTTGTCGTTGTCGAAGCTCGTATCGAAACTCGTGAATAGAATCTGGATGCTCGAGCTTCGTTTTTCAAACCTCTTGCTTCGATACGAGCGTCGTCACCCATAACCGTTTGACTATTAATCTAAACGCCTGCCTGCCGGCAGGCAGGGTAGCTTATTTGTAATTTGGCGCTTGGTATTTGGCGCTTCGCCTATCATTACCCGATCATCTCCAGAAAGGCCTGGATCCTGGTCCTCAGTTGACTCATCGTCCCCGCTGAATAGATATCCTCCAGATGAAGCAGGGGAACATTGAGGGATTGATAGTAGGCCTTTCGCGCAGGAACCTCAAAGCCGAAAGGATCACAATACTTATAGACATAGAGGATCGCTCCATCCACCTTGAACTCTCTCGCATAGGTTCCAATATCGCCAAACCGGTTTGCGATATCTCCCTCAAAAGTCCCTGCTTTATTTGCCCTGTAGGTTTTGGGGCAGTTGACCTTATCGAGATAACGATGGGCCAGTGCATCAATGGGATCCCCACCCACGTCCGTCTTCGGAAAATGATCCCTGGCCCCATTACAGATCGTATCGGCCACCACATTTCCTCCAAGTTCTTCCACGAGTTTGATCAATTCGATATTGTCCAGACAGGCCCCATCAATAAAAATCCTTGGCCCTTTCTTGAGGGGAGATTTCCCTCTTCTCTTCACCTCTTTTAGAATCTGATCGAACAGGCCATTCGATTCTTCGATGGGCAGGCTCGATCCGGCAGTGAGGGCCATCGTCAATTCGGTTCCGGAGATGAGGGGCGGGTCAGCTTTTCTCAACTCATAGAGGGCCCGCACCTTATCCCTGCTTTCATTATGGATTCGAATGGCCTCATTCATATCGCTATCCGTAACCGGTTTCCCGGTAAACTTCTCCAGACTCCTTCTGAAGGTATCGATTTCAGCATGGAAGAATTCATAGGATGATTCCACACAGGCTGTAGGAATATTGACAAAGTGAAAATAAGAATAGGCAAGAGAATAACTCCAGGCGCTGAAACTTCGCACCATGCTGTCACATCCATGCGGGATAACCAGGCCAGAGAGAAAGTCGTATTTCCCTTTTACCGAGAGGTCGAAGACACTGCGATAATATGGACATACGATCGTTTCGAGGAGCGTATCTCCCCGGGTAATAGGCTCATGGATACTTCCTCTCACCCGAAAAGGGATGCATCCGGAGGCAGTAATGATTTCAAGGGGAACGAGGGAACAGACATAGCCGATGAACTGTTTCCCTTCACCTTTCAGTTCCTTCGCCCGGACTCCATAATCGTTATAATAATTTTTGACTGTATCGAAAACATCGCTCTGTTTGTCATCCATCGACCTTCTCCTTTTTACAATCCCCAAAAATGTGAAAAATCTTACATTCTGTTGAAGAGCAATATATCTTACCTAAATTGAGCGATTCTTAATACTATTTAAGGGAACCTCTAATAATTATCAATTTGTCACTCCGGAACGGAAATGAGTCCAATGATAACAAGAGGTTCTGGATTCCGGCTTTCGCCGGAATGACGATTCTGATTGAGAGGGCAATTTATAAACAGACTCTA
>JAGXSW010000147.1 GCA_018333715.1 Syntrophaceae bacterium
CTGGTGGAGAGGGGAGGATTCGAACCTCCGAAGGCGTCGCCAACAGATTTACAGTCTGTCCCCTTTGGCCGCTCGGGAACCTCTCCGAGTCAAAATCACTATTTTTGGATTGAGCAAATTCCTCCCGGCAAAGAAAAAGACTGGGAAATCAATGAGTTACATAAGTGGAACAAAGATCAACATGAGTTTGAACTTAATATATTTAACAAAATACAATTCTTTTGTCAAGAGATTTTTTTAAAAAAACGCTCATTTTCCATATCTTAGGCCATCCATTCCTTTCCCCTGTCTTCAATGAAATGGGTGAAGGTTTTAATGACGGGGTTGGCCCTCTCTTCCTTTAAAAAGAGAAGGACGACCTGAAGGCAGAGTTTCTCATTCAGAGAGACCATTTTGATCAACCCTCTTTCCGCCTCTTCTTCTGCAATTCTCCTCGCAATAATCGAAATCCCCCTCCCTTCCGAAACCCACTGTTTGATAAACTCCGAACTGCCTGCTTCAATGAGAAGGGAGGGACCAATCCCCAGCTCCTGAAAGGCCTTTAGGATGATTTTTCTCGTCGTCGATCCTTTCGCCCGAATGATAAAAGGGAATTTCCTGATGGCTTTTAGGGAGACCTTCTCTCTTTTTGCCATGGGATGAGAAGGGGAAACGATGAGGACAAGTTCTTCTTTTAAGAACGGAATCGATTCAAATTTAGAGGGAACCTTTGTCCTCCCGATGAGCGCCAGATCATTCCGGTAAGCCGTTAGGCTTTTTTCGATCTCCTCCGAATTCCCGACATCCAGTGCAATTTTAATGAAGGGAAAGAGATTCTGAAATCCGGAGAGAAGTCCGGGCATCAGGCATCTTGAGTAGGATTCGGTCGTCCCTATTTTCAAGAGACCGTGGCGCTCCATTTGAAGTCTACCCAGGCGATGTTCGACCTCCCTGAGATGGTTGGAAATTTTTTGAGCGGATTTAAAAAGGATTTTACCCGCCTCGCTCAGATGAAATCCGCCCCTGCCCCTCTCAACGAGCCTCGTTCCCACCTTATGCTCAAGCCCCTTGATATGTTTGGTTACAGCGGGCTGGGAAATAAACAACTCCTCCGCAGCCTTAGAGAAGCTCCTCTGTCTTGCCACCTCATGGAAGACGAGCAAAGAATTGATTGAATCGCGTAAAGACCTTCTCTTTTCCATTCGATTATAAGAGATTCCCGAAAAAGTTATGAAATCAAGAGAGATGGTCTCGTAAAAAGTCAAAAAACACAGAAAATGTCATGCTGAACTTGGTTCAGCATCTAACAAAATCAGGGAGTTACGAGACCCTGAAACAAGTTCAGGGTGACAAACTGGGACTTTTTACGAGACTATCAAGAGAGTGTTATTGGTTTTTCAGAGATCGCTATAACTTTTAGTTATTTAAACATAAAAACAAATGAATTGACAAGGGGGGCCTATGAAAAGATAATGACAGACACTTATCCCATAAAAAAGGAGGATGTTATGGACCTCAGGGATTTCATAAAGGAGTGCGAAAAAGAAGGAGAGTTAAAACGGATCAAGGCTGAGGTAGACTGGGACCTTGAGATTTCTCACATCGCGAAGTTTGTTGAAGAGAAAAGCGGGCCGGCGCTGCTCTTTGAGAACATCAAGGGGTATAAGAGCCCTGTCCTGACCGGCGCATTCGGCACGACCAAGAGGCTCGCAATCATCCTTGGAAAGAGGTCGGGCCTCTCCATGGTCCAGCTCACGAAGGAATGGGTCAATGTCGCCGTTAAGGAGGTCATCCGGGCAAAGGAACAGAAAGACGGCCCCATCTTCGAGAATATCCTCGAGGGTGATAAGGTCGATACCCTCGCCTTTCCATCCCCCAGGTTTTACGAACTGGATGGAGGCCGTTATTTCGGCACCGCTGTATTCCTGGTGTTGCAGGACCCAGAGACAGGTGACATAAACCTTGGCACGTACCGCATGGGCATCCTCGATGATAAAACCGTCGGCGTCCAGATCCTTAAAGGGAAAAAAGGCGACAGGATCATGAAGAAGTATGGGAAGGCAGGCAAAAAGATGCCGGCCTGCGCAATTATAGGCGGCGATCCCCTGCATATCTTTGCAAGCGCGGCCACGGTTAAGGCCAAAAGTGGGTACGATGTCGTAAGCTCATTGCGAGGGGAACCTGTTGAAATCGTAAAAGGCCAGCTCACCGGCCTTCCTATTCCTGCGGCCGCGGAGATCGTACTGGAAGGGGAAGTCGATCCTCAGAATTTGAGAAACGAAGGCCCCTTTGGCGAGTATACGGGCTACTACACCGAAGAACTGATTAAGCCGATTCCCAAACCCGCCCTTGAAGTGAAGCGCATTTACTACAGAAACAGCCCGATCCTCTGGGAGACGAGCGTGGGCAGACCCGTGGGGGACCAGCATATCCTCTATGCTTTTACGCGCAACGCAAGCTTGTGGACGGATCTGGTCAAAATGGAGATCCCGGGCATTAAGTCGGTCTACACCCTGCCGGAAGCCTCCGGACGATTCATTGTGGTCGTCTCCGTAGAGCAGATGTATCCGGGTCATGCGGACCAGGTGGGGGCGGCGGTCATTGCAAGCAATACGGGGATGTACGGGATCAAGTGTGTGATTATCGTTGATGACGATATCGATGCGGACGACCTTCCGAGAGTATGGTGGGCCCTTGGCACCCGCTACAATCCGGCGCGGGGAACGCAAATCATCAACAGAGGCAGGTCCACCCCGCTCGATCCATCCCTCGGACCGGATGACAACAAATTCATCACCTCTCGTCTCATCCTCGATGCGACGATACCTTTTGAATGGAAAGTCAAACCCACGGAGATCAAGCTTTCCGAGAGTATGCTGGCCAAGGTCAAGGCCCGATGGAAAGAATATGGGTTTGAAGAATGATTCTGGAATAATGGAATAGTGGAAGAATGGAATAATGAAAAAATCATTCCCTTGTGTTTTTCACCCATCATTCCAACATTCCAGTGTTCCAATATTCCATATTTTAAAGGAGAGACTTATGGCTTTTGAAAAAAATCTTGAGAAGGCAAAGGAAAAGGCAAAGAAGGTGAAGCTCTTTGCCCATGATGTGCATGGGGTTCTCACGCAAAACACCTTCATCTGTGATATTGAAGGAAGGCGAAAATATGGTTTCTGGCATATGGATGGTTTTGGCGATCTCTCCCTTACGGCAAATGGAATCCAGATCGCCTTTCTCGATACGACTTCCATCGATGAGGAAGGACTCTTTCGGGCCCGTGAGCTGAAGCTGGATAAATTCTATTTTAAGATCAAAGACAAACAGGCTAAGCTTGAAGAGTTAAAAAAGGAACTGGGGATCAGTGACGAGAATGTTGGCTACATCGGTTGCGAGGTAACCGATATCGCTCTCATGAAACAGGTTGGGTTTGCTGTGGCAACGGCTGATGCCATTGACGAAATAAAGGAAATCGCAGATTACATAACCGTTGCCCCCGGAGGAAGAGGCCCCATCAGGGAAATCTGTGAATTCATTCTGCGAGCCATGGGGGAATGGGAAGAGTGGGTCGAGAAAGTGACAAAGATGGGATACAAGTAGAATCAAAAATCAATCGGAATATTGGAAAGGTGGAATATTGGAATGATGGTTAAAAATCATAAGGGAGTGTTTTTTCATTATTCCAGTATTCCAACATTCCATCATTCCATTTTTCGAGTGAGGTGAAGCGATGATCACAAAAGAGGCTGCTATCGAAAAAGCCAAGAAAGTGAGGTTTGTCATCCTCGATATCCATGGGATATTGACTGATAACACCCTCTACTACACGGATGATGGGAAAAAGTCGGAATGTTTTTCTCTGCGGGACCGTCTGGGGTGTATGGCCCTGCGGGAAGGTGGATTGGGTGTGGCATTCCTGACCAGTAAAATTTCAAGGGCCGATGAGCAGGTCGGCCATATCTATGGCGTTCCCCCTGAAAGGCTCTGGGGAACTTCCGCCAAGATCGGAAAACTTGACGAGTTTGAGAAAGAATCCGGCCTTAAAGATGAGGACTTATGCTATGTGGGAGATGAAATGATCGATCTCGGCGTCATGAAAAGGGTTGGATTTTCCGTAGCGCCTTCTGATGGGGCAATCGAGGCAAAGGCCGTATCCCATTACATCACCCTCGCCGGCGGGGGCAAAGGAGTGGTTAGAGAAGTTGCAGAATTTATTCTCAGAGCGCAGGGGAAGTGGGAAGCCGTAGTGGAGAAAATATCCAAATCAGACTGACACTTAACGCCAACAATTAAAGAAAGGAGGAAAGATCATGCCTTACCCGGTTTTTAAAGATAACAGGGAATTCATCAAGGCGCTGGAAGCAAACAATGACCTCGTGACCATCCAGCAAGAGGTGGACTGGGACCTTGAAATGGGAGCCATCGTAAGAAGGGTCTGTGAAAAGAAATCGGCTTCCCCTTATTTTAAAAAGATAAAGGACTATCCTGGGTTTGAGGCCTTTGGAGCTCCCCTGGCCACCTACAAGAGGCTCGCCATTGCCATGGGGATGAAACCGGATGCCTCGGTCCCGGAAATCTCTGACGAATACGTAAAAAGGACGACCGGTGAACCCATAAAATCTGTTTTTGTAGACAAAAGGAAGGCCTCCTGCAAGGAAAACATCTGGCTGGGCAAGGATGCAGATCTCTTTAAACTCCCCGGTCCCATGGTTCATGACGGGGATGGGGGAAGATATCTGGCGACATGGCATTTTGTGGTATCTAAGGATCTGGATACAGAATTTGTCAACTGGGGAATGTATCGTCAGATGGTCTTCGACGAAAAGACCATGGTTGGCCCGGTGCTTCCCTTTTCCGATATGGGAAAGATGTTTTACGGGAAGTATGTTCCTAAGAACAAACCCATGCCCTTTGCGACGGTTATCGGTTGCGATCCTCTGGCCGGTGTGGCAGCGTGTGCTCCCTCCCCCATCCCTGAAGATGAGTTCACCGGAATGTTAATGGGCGCTCCTGTGGAACTGGTGAAGTGCGAGACCAACGATCTTTATGTCCCGGCTCATGCGGAAATCATTATCGAAGGCGATGTTATTCCGGACATCCGCATTGACGAAGCGCCTTTTGGAGAATACACAGGTTACCGAACCTCTCCGAGAGAGCCCAGAACTGTTTACCGCGTCAACGCAATCACCTTCCGGAATAACCCCATTGTTACAGTCTCCAACATGGGCGTCCCCACGGATGAAGGCCAGCTCCTCCGATCGTTCTCTCTGGGGCTTGAGATGCGAAAACTTCTCGAAAGCCAGGGCATCCCAATTACCGGAGTCTTTATGTGGCCTGAATCGACCCATCATCTCGTCGTGGTTGGGGTCAGACCTGCTTACAGCGGCATTGCAAGCCAGATTGCCAATCTCGTCTTCGGAAGCAAATTGAGCCCGTGGTTCACCATGGTGGTGGTCGTGGATGATGATACCGATATCTACAACAAGGATGAAGTAATCCATGCCCTTTGCACCAAATGTCATCCCATCCGCGGGATCCGGAAATATGAACAAGCCCCGGGAACTCCGCTCTATCCCTTTGCCGATCCAGAAGAGCGGAAATGGAGCCGTGGGTCCCAGGTCCTTTTTGACTGCACTTTCCCCCTTGATTGGCCAAAGGCCCTTATCCCCATTAAAGTTTCCTTTAAAAATGTCTATCCCAAAGAGATTCAGGAAAAAGTTCAAAAAAACTGGAAATCCTATGGATTCAAGGATTGAGGAGGAATCACATGGCGAAAAAAGAGTATGATACGTTTGTCTTGACAGAGCTTTCGCAGGTCCCTGAAGATCAGGAAATGGAAATGATCGTTCGCGACCTCACCCCCGCGGACCGCCGTTATAAATATCGGAGCTTTTATGCCACAGCAATGGTTTCAAAGTCCGAATCAAAATATCCGGACCTCCTCTGGGTCCGTCTGGGAAGGGGCCAACTTCAAGAAAAACCATGGTCCGTGAAAATCTTAAAAGAAGTGAACAAATTTAGTTATTAAGGGTCTCAAAATTGAATTGACATGCACCGGAAAATCTCCCCTGGCCCCTCTTTGCCAAAGAGGGGTAATTTCCCTCCCTTTGGAAAAGGGAGGTTAGGAGGGATTTTATAAAACAATGTCGTCATTATTATGAGACTGTTAATAATACCTCGAGGACATGACCCGATGGCATTATCAGGAATCAGAAGCTTCATTGAGGAGTTAAGGGCTCTGGGAGACGTTCTTTCCATCTCAACTCCTCTCGACCCCAAATATGAAATCTCAGCCGTCCTTTCCGAAATTGGAAAAAAGGAGGCGCCGGTTATTCTTTTTGAAAAGGTCAAGGGCCATCGTTTGCCTGTGGTGGGCAACCTTCTCGGAACGAGGAAGCGCCTCAGCCTCGCCCTTGGAATCGATCCCGAAAAACTCTTTGAAGAATTCCCGAAGCGGATGGAGGAGAGACTTCCACCCGCCCTGACTCGAGATGCTTCTCCGAAAGAGGTGATTAGGAAAGGTCTCGATTTGAAAAAACTTCTCCCTGTTCTCACCCACTACGCAGGGGATTCCGGACCTTATATTACCTCGGGCTTCTCGTCGGCCAGGGATCCGGAAACCGGTGTGATCGGAAGGGGCCTTCACAGAATGGAGGTAAGGGGAAAAAACCGGCTCGGCATTTCACTGCTCAACCCTCCCCTTGCGGAAATCTACGCAAAATACAAAAAGAAGAAGCAGAAGATGGAGATCGCCACAGTCATCGGCATGGATCCTCTCATCTTCATCGCCTCAATCCTGAAAGCGCCCGCAGGGTTGGATAAACTTTCCATCGCCGGAGGCATCAGGGGTAAAGCTGTTCCAATGGTAAAGGCTGAAAACGTTGATATTGACATTCCTGCCTTTGCCGAAATCGTAATCGAAGGTTATATCGATCCCAAAGGCAAGGAAGAGGACGGAGTTCTTGGAGAATCGAGCGGATACTATATGGGCTTCTCAAAAAGCCCGACCATCCAGGTCATGGCCGTCACTTTACGAAAGGACGCCATCTACCATGCAATCGTTCCCTGGAGCCTCGAGGTAGACAACCTTCTCTACCTTGTCCACGGCCTCGACTTCGTTCCGAAGATGAAGAGAGAAATCCCCTCCATCAGAGAGATACGCCTCATCCCCGGAACATTTGGCGCCCACGCTGTCATCAGTCTTGATACGGAGAATAAGGGAGAAATACGAAGGGCCTTATCGCTTGCTCTTTCCTTTACCAATATTAAAAAGGTTATTGCCGTCAATACCGATATAAACATCCAGGACGATCAGGAATTGGAATGGGCCATGGCAACACGATTTCAGGCGGACAGGGATCTGATTGTCATGACGAATCTGAGGGGACAACCCATCGATCCCTCTTCGGGCGATGGGTTCTTAACGGCAAAGATGGGATTGGATGCGACAAAACCCAGGCATGTAGGCTTTGAAAAGGCGGGGGTCCCTGAAGAGGTGAAAAAAAGGGTTGCTACCATACTGAACCATCTAAAATAAATTCCCTCCCCCTTGACGGGGGAGGGCCAGGGTGGGGGTGAATAAATTGAGTTCCCCCTCCCCTTCATCCCCTCCCCTGCCTTCGTCCCGCAGGGCGGGACTTCGCGCAGGCAGGCACCAAGACCAAGGGAGGGGAAAATTTATTAAGGAGATGAGATGAAGAAAATAATCGTAGGAATCTCCGGCGCCACCGGAGCCATCTATGGCATCAGGCTGCTTGAAGTCCTCTCAAAATCGAATGTGGAGACCCACCTGGTCATCACCGAGGCGGCTGAAAGGACCATCCGGATGGAAACCGATTGGAAGATAGCGCAACTCAACTCTTTGGCAAAGGTTGTTTACGATATTAAAGATGTAGGGGCGGATATTGCGAGTGGTTCTTTCCATACCGACGGAATGGTGGTGATGCCCTGCTCCATCAAGAGCCTATCGGCGATCGCCAACTCTTTTAATGTGAACCTTCTCATTCGGGCGGCGGATGTAACGATTAAAGAGAGAAGAAAGTTGGTTCTTGCAGTGCGGGAAACACCCCTTCACAAGGGTCATCTCAACCTGATGATGAATCTCGCCGACCTCGGGGTGATCATTCTCCCGCCTATTCCTGCCTTCTACTTCCAACCTAAAACCATGGACGACCTGATTAATCATACGGTCGGGAAAGTCCTCGATCTGTTCCATATCGAGCACGACCTCTTTGCCCGGTGGGGAAGCAATAAGGTCAAAAAAAACCTGAGAAAGAAAGGATTGAATCATTAAGATCCTCGGGAAAATTGTCGAAGGGCTCAGGGAGGCTAGTCATTTCACCCAGATTCCCTGGGTGAGAAAGCAGTTCATAGAAAAACTCGCCATTGATCCCTATCCCGGAACCCTGAATCTGGAAGTCATCGATCCAAAATCTCTCCGGATTTTCAAAGACATCAAGGCAACGATAGGAATAGAAATCACACCTGAAGATCCCTCCTTCTGCAGCGCCAGATGTTACCCCGTCCTCATCAACGGCCAGTTAAAAGGAGCTATTGTTCTTCCATTGGTTGAGGACTATCCTGAAAATAAGATGGAGATGATCGCGCCTCAAAATATCAAAGAGACGCTTTCTGTTGCGACAGGGGATATTTTAGAGGTTGAGGTTTTATGATAAAAGACTTATTCTTAAGGATACCCTGTGGATGATAAACCGGAAAAATACGGGTCGCATGCGATTTGAGGTCGCAATTTGCGGCCGGTTCCCAAAAGCATCGCATTATGATTTGTCAGAACGGAAGGAGAATGCTTATGGCAAAGGCGGAAGAATTTGGGTCTCTTGATGCTCTGGGTTTGGCTGAGTTGGTGAGGAAAAAACAAATAAAACCCATTGAACTTGTGGATGCAGCCATTGAGAGGGTTGAGCGCCTGAACCCTGCGCTGAATGCAGTTGTGACTCCCATGTATGAACAAGCTCGGGCATTAGCTCTCGGGAAAATCCCCGACGGTCCCTTTACCGGCATCCCCTTTCTGCTTAAAGACCTGGGTGCCCCTTGCGTAGGAGTACGAATGAGCATGGCCTCGGCCGCCATGCGTGATTTTGTTCCCGATCATGACAGCGAATTCGTCGCTAGGCTGAAGAGGGCTGGCCTCATCATTCTGGGCAAAACGAACACCCCAGAGTTTGGCATCCTGCCAACCACCGAACCGCGATTGTTTGGTCCATGCCATAATCCTTGGGAGGTTAATCGCACCACCGGCGGTTCCAGTGGAGGTTCCGCTGCTGCAGTGGCGGCTCGGCTGGTCCCAATGGCTCATGCCAATGACGGCGGTGGTTCCATACGCATCCCGGCTTCTTGCTGTGGAGTCTTTGGTTTGAAACCCACGCGCGCTCGGAATCCCCTTGGACCAGATTTTGGCGACATATTTAGTGGATTGATCATTGATCATGCCGTAACTCGCTCGGTGCGGGACAGCGCCGCCCTCTTGGATGCCACTTCAGGCCCCGATATTGGCGATCCCTATTGGGCCCCGCCCCCGGCTCGCCCATTCCTTCAGGAGGTCGGAGCCAATCCGGGTAGGCTGCGCATTGCTTTTACAACCTCTGCGGGTCCGGAGATCCAGGTTCACCCCGACTGCGTCAGTGCGGTATACGACGCTGCAAAACTCTGCGCTGAGTTGGGCCATCAGGTGGAAGAGGCAGCCCCTCTGTTGAACAGAGAACTCGTGGGGCAGAGCTTTATGGTTCTTTGGTCGGCGGGATGCGCCTGGACCATAGATGGCATACAGATGGTAACGGGGAGGACAATCACCGCGGAACAGGTTGAACCGCTCACCTGGGCTCTTTATGAGATGGGCCGAAAACAGAGCGGTTCGGTCTACCTGCTCTCTCTATCTTTTTTACAGAGGGTGGCCCGGTACATCGCCCAATTTTTCCTCAAATATGATATTTGGCTCACTCCTACCCTCAGCGAACCACCCGTGCCTCTCGGCGCCTTCGATTCGCCTCCGGAAAACCCTCTTTATGGCCTTCGTCGAGCCGAACAATTCGTTCCCTTCACGCCGATATGCAACGCCACGGGACAGCCGGCTATGTCCGTTCCCCTGTACTGGAACGCTGAAGGGCTTCCTGTCGGTGTACACTTTGTTGGACGGTTTGGTGACGAAGCAACTCTTTTTCGTTTGGCCACACAGCTTGAGTCGGCACGACCATGGGCTGACCGGAAACCACCTGTTTCGGCTTGAACCAGACACCGCTTTCAGACTCTGGAACCTGAGTCAACAAAGTTGTGGATTAAGAAATTGAAATAATTAGAGTCTGTTTATAAATCCACTTTTTCCGTCATGCCGGACCTGAGTAGCCTGCCCCGTACTGGATACGGGGGCATCCAGACATCGTCCCGACGAAAGTCGGGAACCATCTCTAAGGCTGGGTCCCGGTTTTCACCAGGAACCCTGGATTCCGGCTGGAGTTTATCCCGATGAAAATCGGGGCCGGAATGACGACTTTTTTGAAAACTGTTGGTTTATAAACAGACACTATTTAATCGGTTAGCCTCCTTTTTCCCAGTAAAGGAGCTTTTTGATTCTTTCTAATAAGACAGTTCGGATATCAGGATTCTTTATCCGGGTCACTTCCTTCCAGTCTTTCCAATCTCCCAATAGCTCATAATAGAGGTTGGCGCAGGCCTTCTGACAAAAGACTTTTGCATCCTGATCCACCTTTTTAACACAGGTCTGAAGTTCTTCAAAAAGGCGATCCTTCTCCTCCTCATTTTCTGTGTGGAACATCAAAACCTTTGATTCTTTTGAGGGCTGGCTCGATCCGAACTTCCCCTTCACGTATTGATTACCGAGGAATTGTTCTTCATATTCCCTCAAAACCTCCAGGCATTCCTCTTTATCCTTCAGTACAGTCACCACCTTCCAGCAATGAAAAGCCTCTTTTAACTCGATCTCTTCCTTACCCTCTTGCAATTGTTGATAGAGATTGGCGATACAGGGCACACATCGACCATAGATATTCCCCTTGGTGACCTTCAGCTTCGGATCACTCTCAAAACTGACCCAGTTGTCGTGTGAATCTCTCCAGAACCTCTTGTCCAGATAAATCTTTTTCATCCTTGATACCCTTTTAAAATTATCATACCATAACTTAAAACAGAACCCAATGGCACCCCTGCCTTCATCCTTCCCCCTGCCTGCGGTAGGCAGGCTTCAAAGGGGAGGGATGGTATGGGGAAGAATCCAATGGAGGGATGAAATTGGCACAAAAAACAATCGTCATCATATCGACCCTCGATACGAAAGGCTCCGAAGCCGCTTTTTTAAAAAACCTCATCCAAGAAAGAGGACATCGGGTTATTCTTCTGGATACCAATACTGGCGGTGAACCTTCCATCCCCCCTGACATTTCTGCAAAAGAAGTGGCCGAGGCTGGGGGATGGGATATTGAAGAAGTGAGGAGAACGAAAGATACAGCGAAGGTCTCCACCATCATGATTGAAGGGGCCATCAAAAAAGTTCAAAGTTTTTTAGATAAGGGAGAGCTCGACGGGATCATCTCTTTCGGAGGAGCGAGCAATACAGCTATCGCAACAGCCATCATGAAGTCTCTCCCCTTTGGAATCCCCAAGGTCATGCTCTCGAGTATGGCTGCCGTCCCTGCATATGCAGGAGGATATTTTGGCACAAAGGACATTGCCATCCTTCATTCGGTGGTGGACATTGCAGGATTGAATCCACTGGTCAAAGATGTATTAAAGAGGTCTGCCGGGGCGATCTGTGGAATGGTCGAAATGGGAGGAGTTCCTACTTTCCTTTCCGAGGCTACTCAAAAAAAAGGTTTGATCGCCTTAACGGAGTTTAAGTTTTCAGAAAAATGTTGTGCTCATGTGAGACATTTATTGGAAGAAAACGGGTTCGAAGTGATCCCCTTTCATGCCCAGGGTATTGGTGATAGGGCGATGGAAGATTTAATCGGAGAAGGACTCTTCCAAGGAGTGATGGATATTGTCCCTGCCGGGGTGGGGGAAGAATTGTTGGGAGGAAACCGGGCTGCAGGTCCGAAACGTTTGGAGAAAGCTGGAGAAATGGGAATTCCTCAAATCATCACGCCTTGTGGATTTGATATGCTCAGTTGTGGACCATTGGAGAGAGGGGATCGCGGAGACCCTTTGTGGATTTCAAAGGAAATAAAAAATAGGAAACTATTCATCCCGGATAGTTTTAGGGTTCAAGCTCGCACCAATGCTCAGGAATTGAGAGAAATTGCAAGAGAAGTGACAAGAAAATTAAATCAATCAAAAGGACCTGTCGTCATTCTCATCCCATTAAAGGGATGGTCTTCTCTCGACAAGGAAGGAATGCCTCTCTATGATCCAGAGACGGATCAGGCTTTCATTCATGAATTAAAGGTCCATCTCAACCCAAACATTCCCATCATTGAACTCGACCTCCACCTCAATACCCGTGAATTTGCCGAAGAGGCCGTTCGTCAATTCCTCACTCTCCACAAATTGGAAAAGAGCTGTTAAGTGGTAATCGCTCTCGGCAGGGGCAGTTCTCCTTTCAACTTTTCCACCATCTTGAGAAAGGCCTGGGCAGGAGGGGAAAGGGATTTCTCACTATGATAAATGATATCAGTAAAGAAAATGATATTCCCCTCTTCGATGGGGATGACCTTTAAGGTCCCCTTCTCCAATTCTTCTTTGATATCGGGTTCGAACATGAAGGAGACCCCTCTGTTCTGTTTCACATATCCCACAATAAAATCCAAACTGCTTGCTTCAAGAATGACCGAGGGCCAAATCCCATATTCCTGAAATTTCCTCAGGATGGCCGCCCTTGAACCAGACCCCTTCTCCCTCAAAATCACTGGCTCACCATTCAGTTCTCTCAGGGAGATGCTTTGTCTCTCCGAAAACCTGTGTTCGGGTGAGGCAACCAGAACAAACTCCACTGTTGAGAAAAAGAGGGACTTGATCCTTCGGTCGAGGTTAAGTTGGGAGATAAAAGCCAGTTCATTCTTCCTTTCGAGAACACTTCTGGCCATATCCTCGGAATTCCCCTCATCTAAAATGACTTTGATGCGGGGGAATTTTCGCTGAAATGTGGGCAGTAAGGAAGGCATCATGTAGCGGGCATAGTTTTTGGTCGTTCCAATTCGAAGTGTTCCTCTCATCAACTTTTTAAAGTCTTTCATTTTTTCTTCCGCATCGCCCGCGAGGTCAAAGATCTTTTCCGCATATTGATAGAGAAGTTCGCCAGCTTCGCTCAATTGAACTCTCCTGCCTAAAAATTCCACCAGTTTCACATTCAATGATTTTTCTAAGGATTTAATCTGGATGGTCACGGCAGGCTGAGTCACATTTAATTCCTCCGCAGCCCTGGTGAAGCTCTTCCTCTTTATAACCAAATAGAAAGCCTCCAATTGCTTTAGATTCAAAACAACCCCCTAAAAAAATTTATCTATTATCTATTTAGAGTCAGTCCATAAACTTATGGTTTCCCAAGAAGTTGTCATTCCGGCGAAAGCCGGAATCCAGTTTTTTCAAGGCCTTCTGGATGCCGGATCAGGTCCGGCATGACGGAAAAGACGTATTTATAAACAGACACTATTTAATTAAATCCTGTCTCTTGTGTTCTAATTTCACAAAACTGGCCGATCAGAATTCTTTGAAATATATATGTTTTCTAACTATTCATAAGTTTTTTTTATGCCATTATAAGAATAATTGTGTTGACTTGTCAATCCAGAAAAATAGAATGGGCTTAACCCCGAATAACCTAATTACAACCTGACTTTCGCCAGTTATTTAGAATCAATTGATTTTATTGATAAATAGAGTCTATTATGTATAACCTAATTTAGATGAATGCAAGCATCACTTTATAATACGATTAATAATAAGAATTCTCTTGACAAAATCACAATTATATGATATTGTATATCCTAATTATGGCTTCTCTTCTCAAAAAGATCATTAAGGGTAGACCCTATTATTATGCCGTGGTCTCTAAACGAATCAATGGTAAACCCAAGATT
>JAGXSW010000148.1 GCA_018333715.1 Syntrophaceae bacterium
TACCATTTGAATTTTATTGACAAGGCGTTCACCATTTGTTATAAGGAAAACATTTTATTAGCAGTCTCATAATTGAATTGACATAAGCATTGGAAAATCTCCCCTCGCCCCTCTTTTCCCTCCGGGCCAGAGGCCCTATGGGCAGGCGGCCAAAGAGGGGTAATCCCTCCCTTTGGCAAAGGGAGGTCAGGAGGGATTTTATAAAATAATGTCATTATTTATGAGACAGTTAATAACCTCTAAAAAGACTGTAAAGGAAATGGGAGGTTGTTATGGCTCGATTGTATGAATATCAAGGGAAACAGTTGCTTAAAGCGGCAAAGGTGCCGATCCCTCAGGGGGAAGTGGCCGCCACTCCTCAGGAGGCGGGAAAGATTGCCGGAAAGATCGGCAAACCCGTGGCTATCAAGGCTCAGATATGGGCAGGAGGCAGGGGAAAGGCCGGAGGCATTAAGTTCGCCTCAAATCCTCAGGAGGCGGAGAAGGTCGCAGGCGACCTGTTAGGGTCCACCCTGAAGGAGCTGACGGTGGAAAAAGTCCTGATCGAGGAGAAACTCGATATCGACAAGGAATATTATGTCGGCGTGATCATCGATGCCTCGAGAGAAGTCAGGGCGCCAATCATCATGTTCAGCACGGAGGGCGGTGTGGACATCGAATCCGTTCCCCCTGAAAAGATTGCCCAGACAACCGTGGATGTGCTTCGTGGTTTCCGGCTCTATGACGCCCTCAACCTTGCTGTTCAACTGAAGGTTCCAAACCAGCATCTTCAGAGCATTGCCCAGGCCATCATGGGGTTATTTCAAACCTTCAAAGGATATAACTGCAGGACAGCCGAGATCAATCCCCTCGTATTAACGAAGGAAGGAAAGATCCTGGCCGGGGATTGCCGGATGGCCATTGACGACTCCTCGGTCTTCCGTCACCCTGAATTAGGGATCGAAGTAGCCAGGGAAGCCTCAACACCTCCGACGGAGCTGGACAAGATCGCCTGGCAGATTGAGGAAGGAGACCTCAGGGGGACCTGTTATATTGCCCAGATGGCTGCGGAGATAAAAGAGCTAAACTATGTGGGGTATCACGGCATCGGAGGAGGAGGAGCGATCCTCGGAGTGGATGCCCTGAACCGGCAGGGGTTGAAGATTGCCAATTATGCGGATACCAGTGGCAATCCCACTGCGGCAAAGGTTTACCGGGCCGCCAAGTTGATCATCAATCAACCGGGAATTGAAGGGTATATGTTGGGCGGATTCATCGTGGCCAATCAGGAGCAGTGGCATCATGCCCACGGCGTGGTGAAAGCCCTCCGGGAAGAAATACCGAAGAGGCCGGGTTTTCCGTGTGTGATCCTCCTCTGTGGGAACAGAGAGAAAGAGTCGATGGAGATATTAAAGGAGGGGACAAGCGATTTACCCGGACGGTTCGAGTTCTACGGAAGCGATAAGGTTTATGAGACCGAATTTTTAGCCAAAAGAATGAAAGCCCTGATTCTTGAATACCGGAAGGATAGAGGAATTAAGGAATAAACCCTACATACCCCACCCCCACCCCGACCCTCCCCCTGAAGGGGAGGGAATAATGTGGGATAACAACCCTCCCCCTGAAGGGGGGGAATAATGTGGGATAAGAACCCTCCCCCTGAAGGGGAGGGAATAATGTGGGATAACAACCCTCCCCCTGAAGGGGAGGGAATAATGTGGGATAACGACCCCCCCCTGAAGGGGAGGGAATAATGTGGGATAACGACCCCCCCCTGAAGGGGAGGGTAATCGTCATGTGCTTTATATAATTCCTCCCCCTTCAAGGGGGAGGTTAGGAGGGGGATGGGAGGTTAAGAATGGGTTTTGGAGTTCATCTAAAATTCGGTAAGTAGTGAAGGAGGAAGCGATGATTGAGTTTAAAGAGAGAACGATCAAAGTCATCATCGATGAGAGCAAATGCGTGGATTGCAAGACGCATGCCTGTGCGGCAGGATGTAAACTTTTCGATCGAGGGATATTGGTGATCAAGGACGGAAAACCAGCGCTTGGAGGAGATGCCGCATATGCCGAAAGGGTTGGGACTGAATGCCTGGCCTGTGAATATGAATGCTGGTTCAGAGGAAATAAAGCGATTAAGATCGAGGCTCCAATTCCCGGGTTGAAAGAGTATTTGGAAAAACGGGGACTATCACTTTCATAAAAAGGAGTGAGAAATGGCTATTTTGCTTGAGAAAGATACGACGGTTTTGGTTCAAGGGATTACCGGAAGGGAGGGGTCGGCACGGGCCGCCTTTATGAAAGGATATGGCACGAAGGTGGTGGCAGGCGTGACGCCTGGGCGGGGCGGAGAGGAAATCTCCGGAATACCTGTCTACAATACCGTTGAAGAAGCGGTCAGGGCCCGAGGCCGTATCGATGCCAGCGTGACCTTTGTGCCCGGGCCAGGGCTCAAAGATGCTGTTTTTGAAGCTATTGATGGTGGAATCAAGTTTATTGTTATGCCCGTTGAGCGAGTTCCTCTGTATGATATCCTTGAGATGATGGCCTATGCTAAATTGAAAGGAGTCCGTCTCCTCGGACCGGGATCCATCGGCGCTATCAGTCCCGGAATCGCAGTGATGGGCTGGCTCGGAGGCACACCGGAATTTGCCAAAAGGGTATTTGTCCCCGGGCCGGTAGGGGTTATTTCTCGAAGCGGAGGACAGTCAGGAACAGTTCCATGGGCAATTAAAGAAGCCGGCCTTGGGGTAACGACTGTCGTTCATATTGGAACAGAACCGGTTCTGGGGCAGTCATTTGGAGATATTTTGCCCCTTTTCCAGGCGGATAAGGATACAAAGGCGGTTGCCATTTTTGGTGAAATCGGCGGTCCTTATGAGGAAGAAGCCGCAGAAGCGGTGAGAAAGAAAGAATTTACAAAGCCCCTCGTCGTTTTTGTTGCCGGGGCATGGGCTCCTGAAGGGATGCGATTCTCTCATGCAAGCAGTATCATCGAAAGAGGGAGGGGGTCGGCAAAGGATAAGATTAAGTCTCTGAAAGAGGCGGGAGTCCATGTGGTGGACCGACCCGATGAGATTGGTCCAACCCTGAAAAAGTTGCTGAAAGCCTGACATAAAAATATATAAAGGCTGAGGTTAAGGCTGAGGTTTAGATAAAAACTAAACAAAAATATTTGAAATTTTTCAGACATGTCATCCTGAACTCGTTTCAGGATCTCACCCTTTGGACAAAACGAGATGCTGAACCAAGTTCAGCATGACACTATTTGTTTTCAAATGTTAGGGATAAATTCTCAGACTTTACCGTGTAAGTATCTACGCTTAACCTTAGCCTTAACCTATTCTTTATAACAAGGAGGTGTCAAATGACTGTGATGCGATCTGTTTTTTACATTCCGGGAAATAATGAGAAGATGGTGTCGAAGGCCCCTGAAACACCGGCGGATATCATCACCCTTGACCTGGAAGACTCTGTCCCACCGGCAGAGAAAGTAAAGGCCCGGGAGATGGTCCGGGAGAATCTGAAATATGCCGGATCAGGGGGTTCCACGGTTTATGTCCGGCTCAATAACTGGGAGACCCTGATGACCAATGATGACCTTGAGGCCATCGTCTATGAGGGGCTTTCAGGGGTTTGTCTGGCCAAGACCGGCGGTCCGGATCATGTCCAGCGTCTGGACTGGAAATTGGAGGAACTTGAGCGACGAAGAGGATTGAAGGTGGGATCCATCGCCATCCAGCTCCTCATTGAAACAGCAAAAGGGGTGATGAATGCCTACCCCTCATCGATTGCAAGCAAGCGGGTCAATTCCCTTATCTTCGGCGCAGTCGATTACACAAAAGATATGAGGGTGAAACTTACGTCTGAGGGGGATGAGCAGTTTTATGCAAGAGCCCATACCGCGGTTGCCGCCAGGGCCGCAGGCTGTATCGCCATTGATTGTCCTTTTGTGGCCTTCAAGGATACGGAAGCCTTTGAGAAGAACACACGCTTCGGCCGTCAGTTAGGTTATGAGGGGAGAATGCTCATCCATCCAAGCCAGATCGAACCTTCCCACCGGATCTACACACCGGCCCCCGAAGATGTGGATTGGGCAAATGGGGTGGTAAAGGTCTTTGAAGAGGAGGGAATTGCCAAAGGGGCTGCCGCCGTTTCCTATCTTGGGAAAATGGTGGATACCCCGGTCTATGAGAATGCAAGGACGATCCTTGCCACCGTGGATGAGATTACCGCCTTTGATGCCAAGAGAAAGAAATGATGAGATAATTTTATTGAAACATTGAAGAAGGGTAGGGGAGGCTTTAGCCTTCCTCCTTATTTATGGGCAATTAAAGTGATTTCTACCCGTATTAGGATATGTAGCGCCCTCATTTATTGGGGGCGATAAAAGACATCGTCGGCAGTAAATACCGACGCTACAAAAGAAATGGGGATTTTGCGTAAGGTTTGAGCCGTGAGAATCATCATCGTTGGCCAGGGCCCTTTTGGAGAGAAGGCGCTTGAAGCCCTGATCCAAAAGGGAGAGGAGATGGTCGGAGTCTTTTCTCCTTCTGACAAGAGGGGTGAGACCATGGGTGGTCTCGCTCAAAAATCAGGGATTCCCTCCTTCCGCCCTGCTATCATGAAGAATCTGGAAGTCCATGAGGCTTATGGCAGGTTAAAACCGGATCTTGCCATACTCGCTTTTGTGACGGATATCATCCCTCAAAGCCTGCTTTCGATTCCTTCCATTGGCACCCTCTGTTATCATCCTTCTCTTTTGCCCCGGCACCGGGGAGCCAGCGCTATTAACTGGGCCATCATTCAGGGAGATACAAGAACAGGCTTAACCATTTTCTGGGCAGACAAAGGGATCGACACCGGTCCCATTTTTCTGCAAAAAGAGGTTGAGATTGGCCCGGAAGAGACGACCGGTTCCATCTATTTCAATAAACTCTTTCCCATGGGAATTGAAGCCATTGTGGAGGCGGTCGATTTGATCAAAAAGGGAAAGGCGCCCAGAATTCCTCAAGATGAATCACAAGCCACTTATGAGCCTCCCTGCGATGATCGGGTTGCATCCATCGATTTTGCAGAACCGCTCGATAAGATTTACAATTTAATCAGGGGCTGTGATCCCCAGCCAGGGGCCTATTCAGCAGTTAAAGGAAAGAGAATAAGATTCTACGATGTGAGAAAAAGGTCTTTGGCAGCAGGGGAGGGGGCCGGAGAGATTGTGGCAATTGAAAAAAAGGGTCTTGAAATCGCTGTTCAAGGAGGGTTCATCGTCGTTGGTAAATTGAAGGTGGATAAGGGCGAGAAAGTGGGACCGATTGAATTTGCCCAATCCACTGGTCTAAAGGTTGGAGACAGGCTGGGAGAATAATTAACAATTGGAATATTGGAATAGTGGAACGATGGAATATTGGGCAAAAAAATTCTGATAGAGTGATGGGGAGATATGGAGATGGGGAGAAAAATATTATTCTTCTTCGAGTCCCCGATTCTCCGTGTCTTATTTTGTGCTTCCCATTATTCCATTATTCCAACATTCCATCATTCCATATTTTAAGGAGGATCCATGCAACGTGAACAAATGGTTGAAGAGCTGTCAAAGATCGTTGGGAAGGAGAATGTCCTCTCCTCGGAGACAGATCTGTTGCTTTATGGTTATGATGCCTCCCTTTTTAAGGGAAAACCCGATTGCATTGCCTTCCCGGGTTCAACCCAGGAGGTCTCTGAAATCGTCAAGTTCTGCCGCCGTGAGGCCATTCCTGTCATTGCGAGAGGTTCGGGAACAAATCTGAGCGGAGGAACGATTCCCACCAGGGGCGGGATCATCCTTCATTTCTCGAGAATGAACAAAATACTGGAGATCGATGTCGAGAACCAGAGGGCCGTGGTGGAAACAGGTCTCTTTACACTTGCCTTGAAAAATCAGTTGGCCCGTCATGGATATGTCTATCAACCAGACCCTGCCAGCGAAAAAGTCTCCACCTTCGGAGGAAATTTTGCTGAGAATTCAGGAGGGCCTCACTGCCTCAAATACGGTGTGACGACAAACCATATTTTGGGAGCTGAGGTTGTCCTTTCTGACGGAGAAGTGATTCAGGTCGGTGGCAAGGCGCTGGACAATCCCGGATATGATCTGACAGGGATTCTGGTGGGTTCAGAAGGAACGCTGGGGATTGCCACCCACTTAACTCTACGGATCATGCCCAAATCCGAAGCGGTTAAGACGATGCTGGCCATCTATAATTCGCTTGAGGATGCCGGCAGAACGGTCTCCGCCATCATTGCCGATGGCATTGTTCCGGCCACGCTTGAAATCCTCGACAAATTGACGATCAAGGCTGTCGAGGAATCGGTTCATGCGGGTTTTCCTCTCGACGCAGAAGCAGTTCTTCTCATCGAGCTCGACGGGCTCAAAGATGGGATGGAGAGGCTGGCGGAACGAATCATGGAGATCTGCAGGAAGAATAACGCCCGTGAGGTAAAATCTGCAAAGACAGAGGCCGAAAGAACACAGCTCTGGGCAGGCCGGAAAGGGGCATTCGGCGCCATTTCAAGACTCCGTCCCAATTATCTTGTCTGTGATGGAACGGTGCCGAGGAC
>JAGXSW010000149.1 GCA_018333715.1 Syntrophaceae bacterium
CCCGCCGAAGCTCCAGCGCAGGCAGGGAATGCGGCACCCCCTCCCCAACCCTCCCCCCTCGAGGGGGAGGGAAAGGGTGGGGGGAAATCCGAAATCCGAAATTCAAAGGTTTATGGTTCATCGTTTATCGTTCATCGTCCATTCCCCTCCCTTTTTCCCTCCCCACTGGTGGGGGAGGGAGAGGGTGGGGGGTTACTTGAACAAAGAGGCCATATTCCACCAGGGGAGAAATACGGCCAGGGCAAGAAGCAGAACCACTCCACCTAAAAACAGCGTCAGTATTGGCTCGATATAAGTGGGGAGCTTCTTCAGGGCATTGTCGACTTCCACGTCATAATAATCCGTTACTCTCGTTAACATCTCATCCAGGGTTCCGGAGGACTCTCCCACGGAGATCATCTGAATCACAAGGGGCGTGAACCTTTTGCTCTCCTTCAGCGCTTCGGTCAAACTGCTTCCCTCTCTGACCTTCTGCTGGACGCTTTCAATGGATTGGGAGAGAAGGACATTGTCCACCGTGGTTGAAGTGATTTCAAGGGCCTGCAGGATCGGTATCCCGCTCCGGTTCAACATCCCAAAGGTATTGGTAAACCGAGAGAGACCGATTTTCAAAAAAAACGGGCCTAAAACCGGAATCCGAATTTTAACTTTATCCCAGATGTATCTTCCATTTTCTGTCTTAAGATAGCGTTTAACGAAGATGGAGATCCCCAGAAGCGCCCCCAGAACCATATACCAGTAGGTTTGAAATATTTTATTCATCCCGATCATCATGCGGGTGGGCAGAGGCAACGGCATGTTGAACTGCGCAAAGGTTGCGGCAAATCGGGGGAAGACAAAGACAAGCAGGATTCCAAAGGCAATGACTACTGAAAAAATAACAATCTTGGGATACCGCGTTGCCTCTTTAAGTCTTTGACGGGTTTGTAGTTCCCGGTCTGCGAGGGTGACAAACCGATCCAGTGATTCTCCCAATCGTCCGGATGTTTCACCTGCCCGAATCATATTGATATAGATCAGTGAAAACGCATCGGGATGCTTTGCCATGGATGCGAAAAGGGGATTACCGCCCTCAACATCTCTGCAAACTTTATCCAGAACATTTTTCAGTATTTTGTTTTCTGTTTGATCCTTTAAATTGGATAAACCTGTGAGAAGGGGTAACCCTGCTTTATATAAGGTTGAAAGCTGTTGGCTGAAGACAACGATATCCTCCAGGCGAACCTTTTTAAACCTGCTCATCAAATCGGAAAAGTTGAACAGAGCGGTTTCCTCCATTTCTTCTATCGAGATCGGAAGATACCCGAGACGGTAGAGTTGATCTCCTGCCAATTGGAGGGTAGGGGCTTCAAGCCTTCCATCAATCGCCTTGCCGGTCCTATCTCGAGCTCTGTATTTGAAAGTAGGCATTTCTTAGACCCTTTTAAAATGGGGTGATGGGGAGATGGGGGGATAGGGAGTCTATCACCCCAACCTCCCTATCTCTAATATACTCCTAACTCCGAACTTAATTATCGTAGATAATTCTTCACTTTTTTCATCAACTCATCCATCTCGAAGGGTTTGGTGATGTACTCGTTTGCCCCTGTCTCCATCCCAGTCGCTTTGTCCTTCTCCTGGATTTTGGCGGTCAGCATCAGGATGGGGATGTGTTTATATCGCTCGTCGAATTTTAATAACCGGCAGACCTTGTATCCATCCAGTTTTGGCAACATTAGGTCCAGAAGGATCATGTCCGGATTCTCCTTCCGCGCCTGATTCAACGCCTCTTCGCCGTTGTAAGCGACAAGCACATCATACCCCTCAAGTTCAAGGGAGAAACGAACCGTTTCCACCAGATCCACTTCGTCATCGACAACCAGAATCCTCTTTTTGCTCATTCTTCCCTCCTCGTAACAATTTAGCTGTTTGAAAAAACTTGTAAAATCCCTCCCCTGCCTTCGCCGAAGCGCCTGCCCTCCGCAAGGCTTCTGGAGGCGGGGCTTCGCGCAGGCAGGGGAGGGGATTGAGGGGAGGGGGCCAAATTCCCTTTGTCCACCCCCACCTCTATCCTCCCCCGTCGAAGGGGGAGGAGGTTTAACGGCAAAATTTCAAATATTTTTGGCTAGATATTTATTTCAAATCCCTAAAGTGATCTTCCTCCTTAATTGTTCTTTTGCCTTTCTGAAGAGTTCCCTTTTTGAGAGGGTTTCTTCAGGAAAAGTCGCAACTCCGATTTTGATAATCAATGGGCCATCAAACCCTTTGATCGGGTTTTTCTGAACATCCTCTTCCATCCGCTGACGGATGGCCCGAACTCCTTTTGCATCCGCTTCACATAGAGCGACCAATATTTTTTCCTGTCTTCTTCTTAGCAAGATATCTCCCTTTCTGCGGAGGGATTGTCTTATCCTCATTTCGAGGTCCTTCAGCAAGCCATCCTCTATCTCTTTCTTCTGGTCGGCCAACTCTATCAGAAATAGGGAGAGAGGTAAATCGTTTTTCTGAGCACGGTGAAATTCCCTGTCCAGAACAAAGCGAAAATGGGGTTCTCTTCGCTCCCTTTCTGACACAGGCAGGGTGAATGTGAAGACGCTGCCTTTTCCTACTTCACTCTCCACCCAGATCTTCCCCTGATGGGCTTCCACCAGCCCTTTGGTGATAGCCAGACCTAACCCTGTCCCGCCCGTCGATCGGTGAAGCGAATCTTCCACCTGATGAAATTTTTCAAAGACGGAGTTGAGGTGCTCGACAGGAATTCCAATGCCTGTATCTTTGACAGAAACGGCAATCTTGTTGACGGTCCCCCTCTCTCTCTCTTCGAAGTAGGCTTTTGCCATCACAAATATTTTTCCCCTTTCAGGCGTGAATTTGATGGCATTGCCGATCAGATTAACCAGAACCTGTTCGATTTTGTCTTTGTCCGCAAAGGCGGCCGGAAGGTCTTCAGGGACCTCCACTTCAATCGCAATGGACTTTCCATCTGCCTGGGGCCGCAATGAGGATGCGGTTAATTCAATGAGGCTTTTCAACGCTACATCCTCAAACTTCAACTCGACCTTCCCGGACTCAATCTTTGAAAGATTGAGCAGGTTGTTCAAAATATTGGTCAGCCGGTTGATGTTTCTCTCGGCCATGGAGAGAAATTTTGTCTGGTTTTCATTGATCTCGCCTGTCTTTCCGGAAAGAATCAACTGAATCGAATTTTTAATGGCGGCCAGGGGTGTCCTTAACTCATGGGAGGCAACCGAGACAAATTCGGATTTCATGGCATCGATATTTTTCAGTTCCTGATTGGCTTTTTCCAGTTGATCGGCATAGTCTTTGAGTCTCACAAACCGCTGTTTTTCTTCAAGGACCTTTTTCAGACGCAGGATGGTTTCGTCCAGATTGAGGGGTTTGGTAAGGTAGTCGCTTGCCCCATTCTTCATTGCCTCGATCGCCGAATCGATCGACCCATGGCCGGTCATCAGGACGGTGAGGATTTCGGGCTTCGATCTGGAGATCTCCGTGATCAACTGGAGGCCATCCACCGAGGGCATTTTCAGGTCCGTCAGGACGAGATCGAACTTCTCCTTTTCCATTTTTTTCAGGGCTTCCTGGCCGTTTTCCGCCAACTCTACATGGAACCCAGCAATCCGGGTCAGCGCTTTGAATAGAAAGTCCCTGATGTCTCTCTCGTCATCCACCACCAAGACCTTATTTTCCATCTTATTGCTTCTCCCTTTGGTTCAAACTATCTTTTCCAGAAAGCCATTCATCCAGGGCGTCCTTCTTGAATCGCCAGCTTCCTCCAATCTTCCGGCCCGGTATATCTCCATTTTTTGCCAGACGGTAGATGGTCCGGACATGAATGCTCAGATATTCAGCCGCCTCCCGAGGGGTCAGGATCTCTTTAGTTTGGATTGCGGATTGCGGATTGCGAATTGCGGATTGTGTATTCATTTTTGCTTCACCTTGCCTTTTTTTGAAATGGGGAGATGGGGGGATAGGGAGCCCATCTACCCAAAACCCACCCAATATATTCAGCGTTCTTTCGCTCCGGGTAATAGCCATGGGCGAGGATCGTTGATTAGACTAACGATTTTTCCCAAGATATTGTCGTAACTGGTTAATAATTCTTCCCCTGTCTCCTTTAAAAGATAACCGCACTTAATAGCAAACTCCAACCAAACCTGGGTTTCGGCGGCTTCTGCTTCAGCGTCACTTAGTTTGCTTACGAAGGAGGCTTCATACCTTCTTTTTCTCCAGGCTTCTGATAGGTTAGCACAAATAGACCTTGATGACCTGCGAACCTGGTCAGTCAACGAATATCTTTCTTCGGTGGGGAAAGACTTACTTTCCTGAAATATTTTCATGGCTGCTTCAAAGGCCATTTTATAAACATCTAAATCCCGATGAGTCCGAATCAACTTCTTTTCCATTTTTCTACCTCCCCATCACCCCATCCCCCTATCTCCCCATCTTTCTTTTCATCACCCCATCTCCCTATCCCCCTATCTCCCTACCTCCCCAATATGTATATTTCTCTCCCCATTTTTCGGCTACCGGTCCAGCACCTCGCGCACTTTGCGGGCGAGAGCCTCATTTGTAAAAGGCTTCTGAAGAAACTCTACCCCCTCCATGAGCACGCCATGGTGGACAATGGCATTATCCGTATAACCCGAGATAAAGAGAACCTTGATATCAGGCATTGAAAGTTTTAAACGATCTGCTAACTCCTTACCGCTCATTCCGGGCATCACCACATCGGTAAGCAAAAGATCAATTTTTATCTCAGGATGGCCTTGGACCATATTTAAAGCATCTTTTCCATCAGGGGCTTCATATACCTGGTATCCCCTGTCGCGCAGAATTCGAGCCGCCAGCTCACGAACCGATTGCTCATCTTCTGCAAGGAGGATGGTTTCGTTTCCTGTCGAAAGGGAAATGTCGAGGTCTTTCCGTTGCAGATTATCTTCTTCCTCTTCCACTCTCGGGAGGTAGATTTTGAATGTCGTTCCAAAACCTGGTTCACTGTAGACATTTATATTTCCACCGCTCTGCTTCACAATCCCATAGACAGTCGATAACCCCAACCCTGTTCCTTTCCCTTTCTCTTTGGTGGTGAAGAATGGTTCAAATAT
>JAGXSW010000150.1 GCA_018333715.1 Syntrophaceae bacterium
ATCCTTGAACGAGGCAGCCAGGTCCACGCAATGGCGGAATTTCAGGCGCTTCTTGACTTCCCGCCTGCTCCGAAACTTGACCTCTTCGGCAAACTCAATCCAAAGAAGGCAACCCAGGCCGAGTTGCGAGGCCAGACGGTCTTCTTTGAGAAGGGGAAATGCGGTGTCTGCCACCCGGCTCCCTACTACACAGACAATTTAATGCACGATCTCAAGGTGGAGCGGTTCTATAAACCTCGGATGATCAATGGGCGGATGGCCGGCACGGATGGTCCCATCAAGACCTTCCCGCTGCGGGGCATCAAAGATTCTCCAACTTATCTCCACGATGGACGGCTGCTGACATTAGAGGATACCGTGGATTTCTTCAACCTGATCCTTGAACTCAAACTGAGCGAACAGGAAAAGAAGGATTTGGTGGAATTTATGAGAACCCTTTAATATTTGTCAATGGCAAAGAAAAGGAAAATGGGTTAAGATTAATAGTCTCGTAAAAAGTCGAAAAATCCTAATGATCGTCATTCCGGCCCCGTATCAAGTACGGGGTGAACTCCAGCCGGAATCCAGTAATCTTAGACACTTATGAAAATACTGGACACCGGTTCCTGCGGCAGGACCGGTGAGACGACTTTTTACGAGACCATCAAGATTCTCTTATTAAAATCAGAAAGGAGGCTATTATGGTCAAAAAGAACCGCTTGAGATGGTTGTCGTTGCCCTTGCTCCTGTTTATCCTCCTCCCTCTTTCCAACGTGGAAGCGAAGAAAAAGGTGGATTTGGTCGGAAGAGAGATACTTAATTTTACACTGCCTTCCACCCATGACCGGCTGATCACCTATGCTGACGAGTATTATGGCAAGCATCACCTGGTCATCACCTTTTCCCCTGCGGCCTTCACCCCTGTCTGAACGGCCGAGATGGAGGGCCATGAGAGGAACCTCTACCTCTATGAGCGCTTCAACGCCCGGGTCCTGGGCGTCACTCGAGATGATGTCATAACATTAAAGTACTGGGCCAAGAATCTGGATTTAACCTTTCCTATCCTATCCAATATCACCTCTTTTCTGGGTGTCAGTGTGGATGCTCAAGTTGAGGGCAGGGCCATCTTCAGCAGGCGAACGATTATCATCGACAAGACGGGTATCATTCGTTATGTAAGGGATGGTTCGCCGAATTTCAGGGATATTCTCCTCTTCCTTAAAAAACTGAACCAGGAAGGTCGATTAGACCCGACCACGGGAGGAAAACCATGAAGAGAATAAGTCTTTTGCTCATGTGCCTGTTTTTAGTGATGGCCTGGCTTTCCGGATGCGCAACCTTTGAAACAGAGAAAAAGGCTGTTCCCTATCGGTTGACCGCCCAGGGAACGGTGGTCTGGGAGGACGAGTTCGAGTTCTTGCCTCCCCCTCCAGACTGGAAACTCCTCAGGGTGGAGGAAGAAGGAGGGGACATTAACTTCGGTTTTACGCGATCAGACCCCGGAGGCTTCCCTTCGATGACCTCATTCGCTTACGATGAGGAACCCTTCGGCTGCTCGACCAAATTTGAGGACAGGGAAAAAGAGTTTTTTAAACGGTTTCTCTTCAATGCCATCCTCGATTTCCGGATCTTAGAGAAGAGAAAGGCTCAAGCGCTGGGTGGAGAAAGTCTGGAGGTGGTCGTTGAGGGAAAGGACCCTGTCAAAAAAGAGAAGGTCAGGGCCAAAGTCGTCTTTGGCAAACGGGCCGAACGGATCGTGGGTTTTTATATTACCCAGTGGAGACCTATTGACGGAACCTATGACCTGTCCGCTTTTGAAGTCTTTGACAAATTTGTGAAGTCTTTTAAGTTTCTGAAAAAATCTTTTTATGAAACCTTATGAAAGGTTGGGTTGTTGATTTATCCAGCAAAGTCATGCCCAGACAGAGGACAAATCCGATCAACGAGGCAAAAAGGGTCAACTGAAAAGAACCGCCTTAGGTATCCTCAAATATAGTCTCGTAAAAAGTCCCGAGATGCTGAAACAAGTTCAGCATGACATTTTTCCTGTTTCTTGACTTTTTGCGAGTCTATCATCTTTGATGATTTCGTTAAAAGTTGTCTCACCGGTGAAAACCGGTGCCCAGCATTTTCTTAAGTGTTTGAGATTACTGGATTCCGGCTGGAGTTTATCCCGATGAAAATCGGGGCCGGAATGACGATCATTAGGATTTTTTGACTTTTTGCGAGATCATCAAATTTATAAACAGACTCTAATTAGAGTCTGTTTATAAATTCAGTTTGTTCGTCATACCCGCAAAGGCGGGGATCCAGAACGTATTGAAAAGACTGGATTCCCGTTTTCACGCCTGCGCGCTGAAGCGCTATGGCGCGCAAGCACGGGAATGACAAAAAAGAAAATTGGGGCATTTACAAACAGACTCTAATTATAAATTGTCAACCATTAGAATACTCTCCTATCATCACCCTAATATCTTTTTCAGGGCCTCCTCGGTCTTTCTTCCTCTTGGCCCTTCACCCGGGAGATAGAGCATCACTCCTTTTCCGCTCTTTAAGGGGATGATCTCGATCTTGCCCTCCAAAACCATCTTTCCGGTGAATTCAATCGGATCTTTATTAAAATGTTTCCGGAAGGCATCATTGAATCCGCTGAAAACGCTATGGATTCCTTTATAAGGCTCTTTCCTTAATTTCTTTATCCCCCCAATGACAAACTCCTCTTCTGTAAAAGAACGGCCCCCCACTTCTAATATCAGCTGGATGATTTCTTCTGCGGAAGGTCTTTTAGGAGCCTCTCCTGGAAGAAAGAGCATCATTCCTCCCTTAACGGGCCGGGTCTCTATCTTTCCCTCTGCAGCCAACCGGTTAGTGGCTTCCACCGGATTGGCATTAAAATATTTTCGGAAAGCCTCGTTAAAGCCACTGTAGACACTGTGGATGCCCCGAAAGGGGTCTTTCCTCAATTTCTTAATGGCTTCAACAACAAACTCTTCTTCGCTGAGCCTCTTTTCCTCCTCTGCCATAACCCACCTCCTTTTGAAATTGGATTAAATCCAGCCCGATTGCTGTAATAAGATTAAAAACTTTTAATCTTATTTTAATCCTCCTCTAATGTGAGTGGTGTATACTTATTCTCAACGAAAGAGAAAATTCTCTTTCCTCCTCCTCCTTAAAAACCTTAACCCAATTAAATCCACCAAGCCAAAGGCTCGGTGGATTTTTTATTTTA